>JAHLWJ010000231.1 GCA_019057975.1 Promethearchaeota archaeon
TTCAAGGTTAACTAGAGGTGTTTGGAGAATTTGGCTATACATATGTTTAAACCCGTGAAATTCGTGACATAATCCTACAAACCTTAATGATGGAAATTTTCTTTTTATTGCCAAGCAAATTCTACTCATAGGGTTCGAATAATTAATGAAAAAAGCATCGGGACAGATTTTATCGACATCTTTACAAATTTCGAGAATAGGGGGAATAACTCTTAGAGAATGAAAGAGACCACCTGGACCTCCATTCTCGCCATAAAATTGGTTACTACCATATTTATGTGGGATTTCGTAATCTTCTTCCCATAATTTAAAGCGATCTCCGACTTCTATGGAATTTATGATAAAAGTAGCATTTTTCAAAGCCTTTTTCCTATCAATGGTAGATTCTAAATCAAAATCCAGTTTCTTCTGTTC
The DNA here is from genome assembly GCA_019057975.1 of Promethearchaeota archaeon. Next base: position 415 of record JAHLWJ010000231.1, read on the forward strand.
AATAGCTTCTTTACACGATTGGGTCATTAAATCTAAATTAGCTTGATTAATATCATGCAAACTTATTGTAGATCCTTTTAGAATATCGCTATTAATCACACTTCCAACTGAACCCAATCCAAATTGTAAAGAACCCGCCCCAATTATTACGATTTTCTCCTTTTTTGTCAAATTCTCAATCCTTGAGTGCCTAATTTAATTAAGTAATATATTTAATTAGAAAGTAAAAAGATTATGAATTCTCCAATAAATCGTACAATGATTTCACTACAAAATCCTCTTTTTTAACCCTTAAATAAGCAGGTTCTGAGGAGTAAATTAAGCCTAAGTTTTTTATCGTTATAACTCTCGTTTCGTTTGGTGCCATTGAGAAATAATTATCAGAGGCCAGAAAATCAAATTTATCCGAATCTATGTGAACGTACAATGCTATGCGATTTGTTGTTATTTTAAGTTCATATTCTTTTTCATTAGATTCTTCGCAGAAGTATTCGTCGAGTTCCCACGATATTTTAGGATGTTCTAGCGAAAATTTCTTTGGAGCTGAAAACAATCTAAATCCATGAAATTCCTGTTCTCCCCCAAGATTGTTAAACTTCAATGTAAAAAAGATAATGTAATTCCATAAATTGTCGTTCATATGATTAAAATCAGAAATGTCGATCATACCTAGTTTTTTTGACGAACAAGGACTAACATTTAATTCGTATAACCCTTTTTTCGCTACTGTTCCGTCTGACTTAAGTATTTTCCATTCATACTGTAATTCTTGAGTTGTTCGAAGATCGTTTGATACCCAGAACTCTATAGATTTATTATCTTCTTTTACACTCGGGAAAATTGGATGATAAAATCTTTTAGCATAATAATGCAAAGCTTTCCAACGACCGTAATAATCCAGCGATGACCAACTAGCTACTGGCCAACAGTCATTTAGTTGCCAGTAAAGAGCTCCCATGCAATGATTCTGGTTTCGATTTCGGCGCCAATGTTCGACTCCATATTCAATCGCTTCTGCTTGCGTTATTTGAGATAAAATAACTTGATTTTCAAACTTAGAAGGAATTTCAAATCGTTTTTTCATATAATCTAAGATTTTCTTATTCCCAGCAGAATTTTTTTGGTGGTTTTCCATTATGGATGAGAAGAAATTAAATTGATCCGTAGGGCAGAATTCTTCAATTGTTTTGATGGAAGGAAATGATTCATAACCGAATTCTGACATAAAGCGCGAATCAAATTTTCGATAGGCTTTAAATGGTTTATTTCTATGCCAGACGTCCCAAAAGTGCGAATCGCCAGTATCTGGAGAATTTGAATTTTGGGTTCCAAGACTACTCCCCACAAAGCCGTTAGAAGGAGAACTAGGCCAATAAGAATGACTAGGATCATATAATTCAAGTAATCTTGGAATGATCTCCTCAAACATTTTTATGTATCCATTCTTAAACTCTTTGAGTAAACTTTCATCTTCAATTTCAGAAGCTTTAAGTTCCCAAAGCCATAACCATTCGACTTCATTATTGCCACACCAAAGGGCAAGGCTAGGATGGTTTCTAAGTCTAATTATATTTTGTTTTGACTCAAGTTGGATATTCTTGAAAAATTCCTCATGATAAGGATAAATGGCACAAGCATAAGGAAAATCCTGCCATACTAATAGTCCAAGAGTATCACATAGGTCATAGAATATATCAGTTTCATATATCCCGCCACCCCACACCCTAATCATGTTCATGTTTGCTTCCTTTGCATTTTTCAAATTTGATTGATATAATCCCTTCTTTTCGCCACGAGGAATAAAACTATCAATCGGAATCCAGTTTGCCCCTTTAGCAAACAACGGTACTCCGTTTAACATGAAATAAAACGATTCTCCCCACTCATCTTCATTTTGGATTAATCTGAGATCCCTAATTCCTATTTTTTGTGTGAGATCTTCAACAATTCCTCCATTTATTAGAGAAACTTTTAGATCGTATAAATTAGGAGTTCCTAGATCATGTGTCCACCAAAGATATGGATATTCAATATGGAAATTAATTAATGAATCGAAATTATGTCTTTGAGAAAGTACCCTACCATCAGGAGCCGTCAAATCAATCTGAACATGATATTTGCTTAAATCGTTGACTCCAGATAACTGAATTTTTATAGATAAATCAACGGCCATTACTCCGATGTTTGTTATATCTTGAGGATTATTTATTTCAGTAGGTTCTACATTATATTCAAAAACTTGATCAATAAGAACAGAATTGATTCTCATTCCATCATTTCCAATAAGCTCTACTGGTTTCCAAATCGCAATGTCTGGTAATTTTGGACCCCAATCCCAGCCAAAAGAATATTGAGCTTTTCTTAAATAAGGTACTCCAGGAAGATATTTTGATCCTGTATTCAACTTAACCCCGTGTTTCTTAATTTCCTCTTCTGCTACTTTTTTAGGACTTTTTATTATGATCTTAAGAAAATTTTCTTTTTGTTTGAGTTTTGAACTTACCTCAAACTCATAATATGTAAACATATTGCCAGTAGAGCCTAAGAACTCTTCGTTTAACCATATTTTAGAAAAAGTATCAATTCCATTCAAGCGTAAACTGATATTTTTATGTTCTAAAAATGCATCATCAAGGTCAAAGAGTAGGTGGTATTCCCAATCTGATTCATATATCCAACCTATTTTATGCTCATTTAATCCATAGAATGGATCTTCAATGATGTTATTTTCAATTAATGTTTCATACACCGAACCAGGAACTTCTGTAGATAATTTCAGCCCTTTTTCTTTATGAATTAAAGTCCAATTTTGCGATAGAACTATCTTTTCTACTTTTTTCATCATTACTCAATCGAAATTATATAAATAAAATTCTTATCATCCAATATCCAAGATTGTAAGAACTCATCCTTTCTTTTAGTATGCCAGGTCAGATCGAGATTGGATATTCCTTTATGTAGTGAAACTAATAATTCTTTTCCCACAGAATAATCTTCGTGTGCGGGATAAATCTCTTTCAACTTAAAGTTCTCAAATAATGTTAATAATTTTGAAATACTTTCTAAGATTACATGTAATTCTGATTTTTTTTGCAGGTACATTGCTCCATAGTGAGCAAGATCTCCTGTAAATAATTCTCCTCTATCAGTAAATAGTGAGATTGAACCAACTGAATGACCGGGAGTATGTATAATTTTAACCTTTATTCCACCTAAATCTAATTCATCTCCTTCTTCTACGGATTTTATAGTCACGGAAGGTTTGAGTTTAAAATCTTTTTTTTTATATTCTTTTACTATCTTCTTTGAAGAATCTTTTAACCAAGAAATATCATCAGGTATAGAAATCATACTTTTCTCACTCTCATGGATATAAACTTCTGGAAATTCATCATTTGCGCCTCTATGATCAAAGTGAAAATGAGTATTAAACACTAAAAGCTCTCTTTGTCCTATTATCTTATCGATAATTGGTTTTAGAGGAAAAAGACCACAACCAGTATCAATTAACAGAGCTTTTTCACTACCTAATAGTAAATAAATATTTACATAAGCGGTGTGAAGCCGAGGTTCGATCTCATCGATCCTTTCTCTTATAACATATAAATTATCTTTATGCTCTATTACTTCATACCATTCTTCCGTACTAGACATAAAAGCTATAGGTAGAAAGATAATTTAAAATTTATTAATTGATTTAAGGAAAAAAATTATTATAGGGTTTAATATCCTTCTTATTTAAGATTGGATTCGCGTATCACGATATATTTTCGCAAATATTTTACTCTTTTTTAAAAAAGTGGAAAAAATAACCATAATTCATTTATTATAAATTTATTAATCAAGTACATTTTCATTATGCAATAATGAAGAAAAAGATGAAACAGCTTACACTACCAAATGGAGATGTTATTTCCTTTATCGATAAATTAACGGCAATCGATGTGTATGAGGAAATTTACATCGAGAATGAATATCTTAGACATGGAATTCAAGTAAATGATACTGATGTTGTGTTTGATATTGGCGCGAATATCGGTTTATTTTCTCGCTATATAGCAACGAAAGCTAAAAATTTACGAATATTCACTTTTGAACCTGTGCCAAAAATATTTAGGGTGCTTGAAGAAAACCTCATGAATCTCTCTGCTACTGTTAAAAATTATAACGTCGGATTAGCTGAAAGAGAAGGAACTACGCAGGTTCATTACTATCCAAATGTGAGTGCAGATTCTGCTATCATTGAATTTGATTGGGATCTGAAAGTGGAAAAATATTTTCGCAATTACGATGAAACAGTTGCTAACTGGCTTCCGGGTGCAAAATCAATCCCTGATTCTAAACGAAAGGAATTCATTGAAAAGGGATTAAAAGCCTTATACAAAGCAGAACTGATACCATGCAAATTGCTAACGATCTCAGATATAATTCGAGAAAATTCACTAAAAACAATAAATCTAATGAAAATTGACGCCGAGAATTACGAAGTTCAAGTACTCAAAGGAATAAACCAATCTGATTGGGACAAAATTCAACAAATTTCCATGGAAGTACACGAACACATCGAAGGTGGAAAAGACCTTTTAAATAAGTTAGGAGATATGCTGGAGCATAAAGGGTTTAGTGTGATGAAGGAAAGAAATAGTCGATTTGGGTTGATGGGCGTATTCATGCTTTACGCAACAAGACCATGAAATAATTATTATGTGATGAAAAAACAAACTTCAAAATTCTAAAGGTTCAGAGTTCGTAATAATTTCAACCTTACCATTCCGAATTAGGACATCATTCTCAAGCCTTTGACCGCCTAATCCTTGCTTAAAGACTCCCGGTTCTATAGTAAACACCATTCCGTCTTGAATTGTCTCCTCTTTCCAATGTTTTTTTGAATAATCATCCGTAGGCTTTCGACTTATAAATGGCGAATCGTGTACAGTTAACCCTAAACCATGGCCTAAAGAATAGGGCATAGAAAATCCTCCTTTTTTAAGTATTTGTTCTGCAGTATCATGAATTTTCCATAGGGGTACATCTATATCAATCATTTCAATCGCTGCTTCATATGCTTTGATAGTTAACTCACGTATTTTATTCTGATCGTCTGATAATTTGCCGAAACTAATTGGTACGGTAATGTCACTACAATATCCCTGGAACTTTGCACCAAAATCAATTAGAGCTAAGCCTGGTAGACCAAATTTTTGATCGCTAGCAAAGGGATGTTGGTGTAGCTCGTGAGCGCGGGAAGTATTCGCAACAAGAGGTTCAAAAGCAACATCCTCGGCTCCATAATCTGCTAATTTTTTTCGCACTAGAAACGATAAATCTTTTTCAGTACCGTCAGGATCGTTTACGCAAAAATCGTGGATATCCTTTATTGTTTTTGTTCCAATTTGGGCTGCTTCTATTAATTTCTTAATCTCAAAATCAGATTTTGTTGCTCGTAATTTTTCAAAAAACTGTTGAATTTGAATTGGTTCTTCAAAATACTTAACTCCGGGAATAATTGCTTTCATTTTTACAATGAAGCCATATGTAGTCGTTGAATGGACCCCCACCGTAACAGATGATTTTTTCCAACGATTCTCAAATAAATCTTTCATTGCTAGAGATACATTGAAGCTAAAATTAGCAGGATTTATAATCTCATCAACCACAGAATGCTTTTCAGCTAAAAGAACATCCCATGGTATTAAAAACGATTCCCCATTTGAATTTATTAAAATAGTTGCGTCATTAGGATGGCCAGAGAGATATTGCAAGTTAACATTCCGACTGTTTTCGTAATCAGTTATCATTAGAACATCGATTTTCTTTTCTTCTAAAAATTTTAATATAGATTCGAATTTTTCTTCTGTAATTGGTCGCATTAGCTCACCTTGTTATATATTGATAAAATAATCTCAATTCGTAATTAATATTTCGCTTAGGCCCTTCTAAATATAAAAAAAGATTATGTGCATTAAATTTTAAAACATTTTTTTTACAAAATTCTTTTGATTAACTTAGTTCTAAAGATGTGTCATGTATTTTTGATGTAATTTTGCGATAAATTGATCTTAATACGATCTCAAAAGCCTTATTTTCTATAGTTTGAGGAACGCCTAGATTTTCTAAAGTTTCTATAATTTTTCCCGGTTTTCTAAATGTAAACCCAATATTATAATCATCGATATCTGTGCCTGATTTTTTTTGTTCGCTTGATAATTCTACAATAGAGATTTTTGGAACATTAAATTTAAACTCAACATTACTTGTAGTAGACATTTTTTCTGCTTCATTTTTACTTTTTGCTCCTTGCCCTAAACTTAATTCGTTAAGAATTTCACTTTTAGATTTTCCTTGCAATTCTAACAGTAGAAATGGATTATAATCCAAAACGCGGGCGATGTATAAAATTACAGCAGCAATGTGCTTGCATGGAATTGCTGTATCGGGACAGGAACAAGTTGCATTTAAGCCTTTCGAAGCGTTTGGAAATAGCGAATATCCGTTCTCATTAAAAATTGTAATTATATCTTCTGGTAATAAGCCTTCTAATAATTCTATTAGATTGATGGTTTTTTTTGTTAGCTCTTTAATTATGATTTTCCATCCTTCTTCGAGGATAGGTTCAAAATTTATTTTCACCCTATAT
>JAHLWJ010000028.1 GCA_019057975.1 Promethearchaeota archaeon
ACTTTCAATGAAGGAAAAACATCCTTTAAAATCAGAAATGATCTTTCCTAAACTTAGTGATACAAAATTAAAATTATATATTTCTCCTAGAAGTTAGATCGGGAAAACTTAATAGTCCGCATTTTACACAATGAAATCAACCTCTCTCTTAGTATAATTTTTTTATTAAGGTAAAAATGATCTCAATAATGCCTACAATAATGTGGCATTGTATATCTTTATATATAAATAATTACGATATGGTTCAAACTTTAGATAAAGATTAAATCATATTTTTAGTATTTTTATAATAAATTAAAAGTAAGAGAGAAAAGTTAAATATTATTATATTTTTTTCTATTACATTTTTCACATAATAATTCAATATTTCTTGCTGTATTACTCCCACCTTTACTGAAAGGAATTATATGGTCATATTCTAAGTTTAAACGACTTTCACATTTAACACATCTTCCTTGATCCCTTCTCCACACTTCATTTTTAACACGTTGAGAAATTCTTCTGCTTCTTTTTTCTTGTTTTTGTATATCTTCTTCATGTATGTACATTTTATGTTCTTGGACATCTTCTTTAGGTTTATACTCCTTACATTCTCTACAAAATTCAAGATACACTTTTTTTCCCCACCAAGTACATTTCTTCCATTTATCGTTCCACCATTTACATTTCTTCCATTCCCATCCACATAATTCACATTTATCAAGAACGTTTAATTCCACATTACAATCAGGACAAATATTTGGTTCTGATATAGGTTTTGGTGATTCTTTTTCTCTTTTCATCATTTGAATTTTCATTTCTCTACACTTATTAGCAGATTCAGTCATTCTTATTATCCAATCTACTTTCTTTTCTCCTTTTAATCTATGAAATTTCGTTTTTTTAACTCTATATTTTTTATCTCTATATTTGAAATATATTATTATGATTATTATAGCAATAGCAGGGAGTATAATCATCCAATAGAACACTAATCCTATAATAACTATAAAGAATAATATAACACCAACACAACCAACTATACAATTTCCTGAATCATCTTCTTTTGCCATTTTTTATCACTCCTGTTTATTTAATTAAAGTAAAAAAATAAAAATTTTTAGATTTGAATTTATTCTACATTTACATACTTAATGCATGTTTGCAGTAAATTGTCATAATCTGAGCTCATACACTCATTTTGAAATTGCTTGATATATTCTTTACTATATCCAGCACATTGTAGAGCAGATGAAACTCTTCCGATTATGGAGAATGCGTTTCCATCTTCGCCTACAAGTTTAACTGTTGGTTTTTCTATTAGTTCATTTTTACTCATTTTTTATCACTTCTTTATCTTTTTCATGATATTTTTTATTTATTATAAAAATAAACGTGATAACAATCACTAATACTGTAAATATTAACACATATACGATAATAGGCAGTTCTGGTTCATCTGTTTTTGGAATAGGTTCTGGTTCTGGAACTGGAATAGGTTCTGGTTTTAGTTCACCATACTCAAGTATTAGTTTAGGACGACATGATATATTGGAATATTCTGATGATTTCGCATTGAGATAAGCATGATCAACAGTCAAATCATTTGGACTTAATTGAAATGTAATTAATGTATCGTTTATCTCTTTAATATTTTCAATCAAATCTGATAAATTGAATATATAATCTCTATAATAACTATCTAAGGTATCCTTAGTTAAATAAACTATTGTATGTATTCCAAATTCCTCTGGTTTTGAATCCCAAACAATATTATCTTCTCCACTCCAATTATTACTTACTAAACTTACTCTTATTGGAAAATTAGTTATGTTATTATTAACATTGCCAACCTCAGTAAGTTTTAGTTTTATAGAGTGTAAATTATCTATAATAGGTAAATTAAACTGTATATATGTTTCTCTTAGCTCATCTCCATCAATCCAATAGTAAGTTGTTAAATAGTTACAATCTCTTACTTGTATTCCGAAACCTCTTTCCTCAGTAAATATATCAACTACAGGAGATAATTCTACTATTTCGGATTCTGCTTTAGTTGGCTGTATAAATAAGAACGTGCTTAACACTATAAATCCTAACAATAATAATGCTTTTTTTCTCATACTTTTACAATTATTTTTCATGATATCATTTCCTCTTTATTGATTTTTTTCATTATCATATATTCTGAAAACCTTTCTCGGAAAACGTCTTTGAAGTGTAAGAATTCTACAAACATCTCGGCTTCCATTTCATCGTTTCTTTGTTTGTGTTTGAGATATATTTTTTTGAGTTCGATTTCTAATTCTGTTTCTTTTATTCGAGCTTTCAGTAATTCTTTTGATATTTTTCTCATTCTCACTTTACTTACACCTCTATAAGTCCGATGGGGAGTACTTTATATATTGAGCTCTGTAAAAGGAGTTTGTGGTTAATGAGTGTAAAGATAACGGATTTTATATCTTCTTTTGAAATATAGTCATTGCCATTTAATATGTGATAGAGATCAAAAAACTCCCAATCTTAAACTCATGATAATAAGTTGTGGATATTTGATGAATCGCCCCACATAGCGATCCTGAGCTTGATTTCTCGTTTCAGGACGTTTTTCCATTTAATTTTAAGGCTTTGTATATTATTTCATACATTTTTCCTTCGGTCAAAAAGGGTTTTCTTTCAAGTGTTGTATGTTTAAACGTACACACGAACGTATCTAAGAGGCTTCGGCTCCTCTATGACCATGAATGGTGTTTTTTAACCGAGATAACACCAAACTCCTGATTTGAGCGTAAGGGAAAGGGGCAGATCCCCTTATCCCGTTTATGGTATATATATGGCAAAGAAAATGAAAAAGATGATCATGATTTTAATTCTATAATTTTACCTTTTTTATCTCGTACAAATAAACCATTGATATATAACTCTCTCTTTTCTCTTTCGGTCATCTTTAATCTATCAATTAGTACAAGAACTTTGTGTGCTAAATATCTTGAATTTTCCTTTTCTTCTAATATAGCAGTTTTCAAATCTTTTAAATATTCGATTATTAGTGTAATGTTCATTTTAACACTTTAAATTATAATTAGCTCGATCTTCTAAGTACATAGAACGTTTCGATTTTTCTACTGAACCTTCGAGGGTTTTGACTATTTCTTGACCATAGTAAGTATGTGTTTAAGTCATCTCCAATGATATTTTTGAAATCCTCATCTAATAAGAAATCCCCTAATGTCTTGTCTTGTATTCCTTCAGGCACTTTCTTTATAACTGGTATCCCTACTTTTTCTGCTATCCTTTTAGTGAATGTTTCTAATTGAGGAATTAATATAAAAACGGCAGTATGATATTCATTTGAGATAAGTAAATTAATCATCTCTATTAAAACTCTTTTTTCTATTTAGTTATTATATATTGAAATTCTCTTAGTCTCTGATTTATTTATATTTTTGATTTAACTATAACATTTATAGCAAAAATAAAAGGTAATCCAATTTTATGGAAAATATAAAATATACTGATAGGCAATTGAATGTTTTAAGTATTCTTAAAAATCAAACATTTAGTCAAAAAAATCTTTCGGATATGTATCAAGGGGCAATAATGGCTAAAAGATATCATGAAAATCCTGACTCTATATATCAGGCAGCTCATTCTTTAAGAGAATTGACTGATTACATGACAAAACATCTGAAGAGAATTGGTGCTGAAGATCGTAAAGATCAAATGAGAATTTTCATCGAGGATTTTGATCCGTTAGGGGGTTTAAAACAAGAAGCTGTTATAAAGCAATGGCTTGATCTATATGACTATTTCGTACAACTATGTCATCATCACGATAGTATATCACCTTCGGAATTATTCGAAGAAAAATTATATCAACTTGAAAATGTAATTCTAGCGATTCATGGTCCGATATCAGTCCCTATTGCCGAGCTTGATAGATTGATAGAGAACGAGAATCCTACAGTAGAAGACCTCGAACTAGTATTGTCTCTAATTAAGAATTTATCTTCTTACGAATATTTCTTTAAACAACTCAAACACCCTAACTGGCTTGAACTATTAGACGAAAAAGGTGTATATAACAATACTCCAAGATATGGCGAAAGAAGTATCGAGCCACTATTTTTATTAAAAATTGTTAAGAAAAAACCGGATAAAGTGTTAGAAATTATAAAAAGGCACTCAGAGACAGATCATCCGGGAGCAAGAGTTAATTACATAAAAACCCTTACTCAAATGCCAGCTGACTCCATAATTCAGATGATTAAACCGTTAAAAAAATGGATTAATTCCCAAGATAATTACACTCCATCGCTTTTTTTTGCTTTAGTAGATTTGGTATTAAAATTAATACAAAATGACAAAGAAGATGAGCTGTTTGATTTAATTAATAGCATGTATGCTATTAAAGCAGAAATTCTAAAAAATGATGAAAAATTAAGAAAAAGATTAGATGAGATTTTTGATAAAAGGTGGAAAAATGGAAATATCGAACAATATGGTATGGATGATCTTTACCAAGAAGATTTAGGTGGGGAGTTTCAAGAAAAGTTCGAAATCTATTCGTACGAATCAATGATCAGAAAAATCTTATCAGATTTAATAGAAAAGTATCCAGTTAAATCTTTAAAATTGTTTTTAAAAAATCTAAATTTCTCTATTAATTTCTTTTTAAAAAACAAAGATAAAAATAATATCGATGATCACTCCTTAATTTGGAGAAATAATTTAAAGGAGGAGCCAATCAGTAAAACTTTTCGAAATGTCCTGATAGATGTTGCCATTGAAATCATTTTATACATCGGTAATAATGTAAAAGAAAGATTTCCAGATGTAATATTAGAACTACAAAAATTTAATAACTTAACCTTTAGGCGTCTAGAATTTTTTGCCTACAATAACTTTCCCGAATTATCTGCTGATTTTATTAACAAAATTGAACTTAAAAATGAACATTTTAAGACAATTGATGAAAATTACGAATTATTCCATTTTTTTGATTCTTTTTTCGATCAGTTACCAAATGAAACTCAAAATACTTACTTAAAATATATTACTAAAGGGGTGAAAAAACAAAAAAAGGCTTTGAGGAAAAGTAAATGGAATGGGAACCTACCAAAGCTAAAGAAAGAAGATATAGATCGTTATATAAAGCAGCATCAAATAAGAAAACTCAAACCTATTAAAAAATATATTAAACAAGATTTTCTAAAAAAATTGGATATTGATATTACAGAAATAGATAAAGTAAAGCTTTTTGAAGATACTGGAGTTGTTTTTGGACCTATAAGTCCTTTATCTGAATCTACGATTGAAAATTTTACCATGGAAGAGTTAAAAGTGAATTTACTTAAATATGACGAGGAGAAGAGTTTTGATTTTGATAAGATTGGATTAGGGCGTCAATTAGAATATAATGTACCAAAAAGGCCCAATAAATTTATAATTATGCTTAATGATGCGTTAAATCAACCCAAACTTCATAAGTACATATCTTTCATAATATCTGGATTAAATAAAGCCCTAAAAGGAAACCAAAACTTAGATCTTAATAGTTTGTTTAAAATATTTAAAATTCTACTAAGTGAAGATTTTGTTATCGATAGTGAGCCACTTTTATTTAAAGAAGATACAAGTAGAGACATTAAAAAGAGTATCGCTGATTTTTTCCATGAAAATTTAAAAGTTGAAAGAATTTCTATTGATTTCAAGAAAATAGTATGGGAGTTGATCGTAAAGCTTTTAAACGTAAAGGATATTAATAACGAGATTGAAATTAAAGCTATACAGGGTAACTGGATGCCCAGAGACATGAGTTTAAACTCGGTATATGGAATTTCAACCAACACAATTTTTGCATATATATCTTGGGTTATAGAATTTGACCCTGAAAAATATAAACCTAAGGAAAATAAATTGACAAAATTCTTCCCTGAAATATTAGAAGTTATTGAAAATCTCTTAAATGAACCCTTATATACTACAAGATATATAATTGGAAGCAATTTTTATTACTTATGCCATTTAGATTTAGATTGGGTGAAAAGTAAAATAGATGTAATCCTACCTCACGATAAAGAGCACTTAGATTATTTTGAGGCTGCTTGGTCAGGCTTTATCGATTATAATGGTATTGTTGTCCCATTCTTTGAGCTATTAAGACCTAGTTATTTGTACGCTTTAAACCTAATAAATGAAGAGTTTAGACTTATTCCATTTTCAAAACCCCATTTTATAGATCAAATTATGATCCTGTATATTAACGGTTTAGAACAATTGAATGATGAGCACTCCTTAATATTTAAATTTTTTAATACGGCTTCAGGAGAATATAGAAAAATTGCGATTAGGAACATTGGAACCAATCTAAGTAAATACCAAGATGAAGAGGATTTTGAAAAGATAAAAAAACGTTTAACTAATCTCTTGGATTATAGATTAAAAGAAGCAAGTACAGAAAATATTACAAACTATATAGAGGAATTGCATGGTTTCATTTATTGGTTTAGAAACTCGATTTTTGAAGAAGAATGGACGATCAATAGGCTCCTTGAAATATTGAGACTTTTAAATGACTCATTTAAAGAATCTTATTTTATTCCTGAAATTTTGGAAGATTTTGCTGTAGAATATCCGGTTCAAGTAATTGAATGCTTAGAGATAATTATTAAAAAAGAAATTAAAGATGGGTTTCTTATATCCGAAAATAAATATAAAAGTATGCTAAAAGATGTAATAAACTCAGAAAATGAAGAAGCTAAGCAAAGAGCTGTTAATTTAATTAACTATCTATTGAGAATGAATCTTCACAACTTTAAGGATCTCTTGACCGATTAGTTTTAGTATTTAAGACTAGCTTTATTGATAAAATTATTATTTGAAACTTCCATTAACCAAAGTAGAAAGAAATGGAACATTATAGGGAAGAAATTTGGAATTTTTAGACAGCAATTCAAAGGGTTCTTGTTCGGTATGCGGAAAACCTTTAGGATCTTCAAAATTAGGATCAAAAAAGTATTATTGCTATAACTGTGAAAATTATGTGATATTACCTATAGAAGATTGCATACAGTCTTGCAATCAAATATTACAGAAACTTCGAGATTCTTTTCGAGAATTAGTCGTAGAAGGTGATGCTAGGAGATATTTGAGAAGTTATCTAAATGTTTTAGAGACCATCTCTGTTTCAGATGCAAGTGAATCTGCTCCAATAATAGATGTTGATAAAAAAATTGAAATATTGCCTTTTAATCAGGCTTTATTTATAACCATGAACTTAGCAATCAAATGGATCTTAGAGGATTTAAACTACAAATATAAGAGTAGTCATAATTTTTCAATGGATATAGCTTCTAATATAAGTGCTCAATGGTTTAGAATATTCCAACAAAAAATTTTTCTTGAGAATGATCTAGGGATATTCATTAGTGGATATGGTAGTCATAAAAAAGAGTTTTATTATTACCAATATATTGATTTCTATGAAGATTCTTTAAATGAATATTCAACCTTTCACAAAGGTGAACTTACTCCTAAAAATTATGATGAAAAAATCACAGAGTTCTTTGAAAAACGTAAGAATCCAGAGAACATTAATGAATTGGTAAAATTTGACTTTCCACTGACTTACATATGTAGTTTGTATAATCTTTATCCAAATAAAGAAGACCGTATGTTCTCTTTTACCGATATAACTGCAGATCATAGTGTACCTATTATTTTAAAGAAGATTATTGATATTTATGATGAAAAAAGATCTTTAAATTTTGCGGACTTACAATTACCTGGTAAAAACTTCTTTGCGACAACTAATCTTGAGCAATTAAGGCAAGATATTAAAAACATACCTTGGAGTCTAGAGATTTTCTATTATATCTTTGTGTCCTCTCAAAAAAACCCGATGAGTTTTCCCTTACTTATTGAATTTGGAAATGAAGTATATGTGTCACCAACTCGGTTGAAAATTGCTTTAAAACTGATAAAACAGAAACTTCTACATACACATGAGAGCAATTTTTTAAGTCAAAATTTTGAAATTGAGTTTCAAAATAAAGTATTATCAATTTTAAAAAATAAGGGAATAAAAACTGAAGATCCCATTTCCAATCTTGAATTAATAAATTTAAAAAATAAGAAGAAAGGTACATTCGAAATAGATATCTTAGGTTACGATGAAGAGAATATCTATATTATTGAATGTAAATCTTTTCATCCCCATCCATTCTATATGTTAAAAGAAAATAGAGAGAGACGTAAATTAAATCTTAAGAGATTTAACTCACAATTTTCAGATAAAATTAAACCTTGGTTAATAAATGGACTTAACAATAAACCCTTAAATGGACATATAACAATTCAATGTTATCAAGAAGAAATTCGAACAAAGAAAGGATATTCATTTCAATTTTCTCTTCCTGAAATATTTATGAATATTTCACCTAAAAAAATTATTGGTTTTTATATCACACAACTAAATGAAATCTTTCCAGATATTCAATCAGTTCATCAATTGTATTATAAAGATATACTTTGATGGAATAGGTAAAGAAGAATTAAGAACCCAGGTTTTTCATGCGGATGGGGTAAAAATATCCATAAAAAAACTATTCTAAATAGAAATTCAGCTTGATACCAATAATAATGAAGAAAAAATGAGGTTAAATGATAGATCTTAAGAAGGTTAAGACGATAAAAACTAATAAATGGCTATAATCTTTAAAATAAAATGTCTAAACATAATTTTAAAAACAAGGATTTTTTTTAATTGCTTGTATAAGAAGATATAGATTTATTAGTTTTAGTGATAAATTAAAAACTTGCTACTTGAAAGGTTATGCGGATGCCAAAAGAAAAGTTTAAATACGTGTCTAAGCACCTTAGAAAAGATATTAAGACAGATTCTAAGATAAAAAATGAAAAAATATTATTTGTAGAATGGTTGGATAATATCTTAAATACTTATAAGGCAAATAATTTACTAGAAAATTCCAAATCTCATTTGCCTCTTTCTAAACCAAATTTTAAAAAAGAGGAATCGAGGTTCTGTGATGAATGTGGATCTTTAATGTTTCCATCTAAGTTAGATGATAAAACAATAATTAAATGTAAGTGTGGTATTATTAAACCTTTATTTGAAAATAGCATTAATTCTTACAAAATTACTACGAACATTAAACATTCATATAAAGAGGAAAACATCTATCTAAGTACATGTGGTAAAAAATTCCAAACTCAAACTGCATTTTTAAATCATTCTAGCACCTGTCAGAAATGTAAAGAAATAAAAATTGAAAGTATAAAAAAGATAAAAGAGGAGAAATTAAAAAAGCAAAAGCAGAGAGAAGCAGATCGGAAAAGCGAAGAAAAGTTGATGAAATTAAGGCAAAAGAGGGAATTAATAGAAGAAAGAAGGAAAAAAGAGAAGGAAATGAGAGAAATTATGAAGTCACATTTTAACAAAGTAATTTATCATTGTGTTTGTGGTACAAAACTAACTGAAGAAAATTATCATTCTGATGGTTCATTCTTTAACCATTGGCATAGACACCAATATCCTCTCTCATATTACGCTATAAGAACGCAAATAGAGAATGTCTTTCACTTTTTTTGGTATAATAAAGGGAAAAAATTAATTGAAGATAGTTATCAATCTGAAGGTTTATTATATAGACATAGAAATGATAAAGGGGAAAAGGGAGTTGATTGTTTTAAAATAGTAGTAATAATTTATCCAAAAAAACATGAAGCAAAAGTGTATATAAACTTAATAAACTCTACATTATCCAAATCTGGTTAGATTTATCAGAATCCTATTAAATACAATGTTGTGATTAGGTTGAAGTGATGATCCCACAATGAGTACAGAGTTCGGTATTACCTCTAATCTCTTCTTGTGCTTCTAAATTTGCTATCTGATATTGAGATTTAAATTTTTTTCCACATTTGGGATTATCACATATTACATATGTAGTCATTAAGAAAAAATTAGATTGTGAATTTTTAAAATATGACCCTAATGTAAAAAAACTAATTATATATATTCACATTTACAGGATTTCTAAAATCAATTTCTTCCACATATATTTTCTCAGTTTGACTATCAAATACAATTAGATAAAGAATTACATTATTAAATGTCTCAAATATGTAATTGTAATAAGCAAATTGTAGTTCTGGTTATAATTCTTCAACAATCACACTCTAAGGATTTTTCTTTAGCTCCAAATTCTTTAAAGAAAATAAGTATATATTATTATTTTCCTCATCGATAATATAAATGAAACTATTAAATCAATAAGAGAAATTCATACTTACGGTGATATAATAATAACTTTTCAAAACCAGGTATTAAACGCAATTTAAAACCAGATCCTCAAAAAGTTAAGGAATAGAAATCCCTCCATCTACAAAAAAAGAAGATTTATGTGATATTTATATAAATCAATTACATAAAATTGGATTGAAAAATGTTGAAAAGTTAAATATCACATCAGAAGGGGGATTTTATTATACTTTATTATTTTGTTGTCGATCTGATGTGGAAGCTAAATTGTTGAAAATGATTAAATATTTAAAAATTGGATGAAAGATTTAAAAATTGGACTGATTCTGATGTAAAAAAGATGTGGGATGTTGCTAAAAGTAAAGTAAAACCATTAGATAATTTTTTAAATGGTTAGCAAAAGTAAGGAAAAAGTTTGCAGGTATCTTTATTAGAGTATAGGATTTATGTTTCTAGTGGCGTAAAAAGTTTAAACTATGAGGTTTTTTTCTTTTTCTTGTTGTAGCTCCTCTAAAGAAAGTTCTCCTGAACCGATTTTTTCTATTGAATTGGTACAAAGGGTTAAGAAATTCCTTATATTTCCATTTGTTTTTTTGTAATATGTATCAAGGATTTTTGGGTTATGTTTTACAATAAGGTCTATTCGTAATTAAGATTTTCTCCAAAATAATAGATTCAAACTTTAGAAAGATGACAGAGATGAGATTAATTTCATGTAGAAACGCTAACCCCTTTCTTCTTTAATTGTTTTAAAACTGATTTAGCTCTTGAATCTAAGGAATTGTTACCCTCTAAATCTAGGTATTCGAGTGAGGTAAGCTTCGTTATGGACTCCGGGAGGGTTGAAAGTTTGTTTTTATCTAAATCAAGGTAAGTAAGCGATTTTAGGTTGCCAATCGACTCCGGGAGAGTCGAAAGTTTATTCTCGTATAAATATAGTCTTTCGAGTGATGTAAGTTTGCCTATCGACTCCGGGAGAGTCGAAAGCTGATTACCCTCTAAAATTAGGTTTTCAAGTGATTTTAAGTTCCCTATCGACTCCGGGAGAGTCGTGAATTTGTTATCCCCTAAATATAATGTTTGCAGTGATTTTAAATTCCCTATTGACTCCGGGAGAGTCGTGAATTTGTTATCCCCTAAATATAACTTTTCCAGTGATCTTAAGTTGCTTATGGACTCCGGGAGAGTCGTTAACTTATTATCCCCTAATGATAACTCTTGGAGTGATGTAAGCCTTGTTATTGACTCCGGGAGAGTCGATAACTGATTAAAATGTAAATATAGCTCTTTAAGAGAGGAAAAGTTTTCTATGGACTCCGGGAGAGTCGTCAACTGATTCTTCCATAAATCTAGTCTTTCAAGTGATTTTAGATTACCTATGGACTCCGGGAGAGTCGTGAGTTGATTATTATGCAAGTATAAACTTTTCAGAGAGGAGAGGTTGCCTATTGACTCCGGGAGAGTCGAAAGATTATTAGCCCTTAAATACAGTGTTTCAAGTGATTTTAAGTTGCCTATGGACTCCGGGAGAGTCGTTAACTTATTATCCCCTAATGATAACTCTTGGAGTGATGTAAGCCTTGTTATTGACTCCGGGAGAGTCGAAAGATTATTACCCTCTAACCATAGTGTTTCAAGCGAGGAGAGATTACCTATGGATTCTGGGAGAGTCGTGAGCTTATTGAATTGTAACCTTAAGTTTTGCAGGGATTTTAAATTACCTATTGACTCCGGGAGAGTCGAAAGATCATTACCACTTAACCATAGTTTTTTGAGAGAGGAGAGATTTCCTATGGACTCCGGGAGAGTCGATAACTGATTAAAATGTAAATATAGCTCTTTAAGAGAGGAAAAGTTTTCTATGGACTCCGGGAGAGTCGTCAACTGATTCTTCCATAAATCTAGTCTTTCAAGTGATTTTAGATTACCTATGGACTCCGGGAGAGTCGTGAGTTGATTATTATGCAAGTATAAACTTTTCAGAGAGGAGAGGTTGCCTATTGACTCCGGGAGAGTCGAAAGATTATTACCCTCTAACCATAGTGTTTCAAGCGAGGAGAGATTACCTATGGACTCCGGGAGAGTCGATAATCCGCATTCATACAGTCCAATACCAGTAACTCTATTATTTCCCATTGAAAAGCCCATTTGAGTGTTATCTGCTATTGTATTAACCAATTTGAATTGTTTCCCCGATTGCTTTTCGAGCGCTTGAAGCACGTCCGCCTCCAATTGAGGGATTTGAGCACCTCGAAAGGGCACGATTTTTTTTGCTCTTTCTTGCACTTCTCTGTTTGCGCGTTCTTTCGCTTTTAAAATCATCTCATCTGCGACTTTAATATCATCGGACAACCCTAGCTGAGACCAAATCTTTCTTAATTGGGTAAATAAATCTATAGCTGCATCCCATTGCCGATTATTAAATTGTAGCTGCGCTTGATCAAGAAATTCTTTCGCTTTATTCATGAGTTCATAATCCTCGAGAGGTACATTAAGACTTTTTATGAATGAGTCGATATAGGGGCGATCCTTCTGAGATAATCTCTCAAGAGATGTACGAAAAGTGAGAAATTCCTCTCTACGGTTTGCTTTATCCAGTAAGAAAGCGTGATAGGCAGTTCCGAACCATCCAAAAGCCCGCGTGGATAGCCTTACAGTGCGCGAATAGAGCGTTTCCTCGTACAGCAAAATGCCGCTGGAATTAAGGACATCAAGCGTGCGTTCTTCAACCGTTGTACTAATCACCTCAAGATCCACTTCGCGGGATAAATCTCCTAACCGGGTTAAATGGGCACATAAACCCGCTAATAACTTGAGATGAAACATAGTAAGGTGCATTCGTGTAAAATACTCATCAAATAAACGCCGATCTGATAATGTAGGCAATTTATCCTCTTGGGCATAACGTTCGGCAATCAATCGAACCCAAAGCGGAAATTTCGCCAATGGTTTGAGATCAATATCCCATTGTTTTAGGCCCGGCAGACCGTAGCGCTTGATTGCGGCATTTATTTCGGCGGAATTATAAGAAATAAGCGTGAAACTTGCACTCTCGTTATTTTGCCCCTTTCGACACATATTTTCGATGGTGCCTTCTTGGTCTTGCCTCACGCGGCATTTTTGCCAGTCGTAGTTCCGACTGGTAAGTACCATTATTTGGTTTTTGCGCTTTTCCAGCGCTTTTAAAAATTCGATTAATAACTCTCTTCTCTCATCGCGATCCGAGATCTCGTCATAGCCGTCCATAATCCACAAAATCGGCTTTTCCCCCTCGATATCATCCAGAGGTGTGATTTTATGGAGTGCCTCGTGCAGGGTACTGTCAAAAGTAAGGCGAAAAAAATTGCCGAGCTTATCCCGCAATTTCACGTAAAACACAGGATACCCCTCTTGCTTCAAATGATTTGCCCAGTGGGCTACAAGCCACGTTTTGCCGAACCCCGCCTCTCCGAGTAAGAGAAATAGCTTCTGGCGGGGGGAACGATCAGTAAGAAAGCGCTCGAACGCCTCGAATGCATCCTTACGGTCAATAAACCGTTTGGGGTCATATTGGACGTCCATACGGCTGCTCATCGTCGCGTTCGATACCTGAAGATCCGCCATTTCTTTTAATTTCTTATAGGAAAGAGCTTCGCTTGAGCTCTTGCTAATTTGTTCTATCTCAAATGTTTCTTCACAATAGGCACACACAAATTCTTTTTTTCCTGATAAATTTCCCGTGGGAGCCCCGCATTCGGGACACTGGAGCGAGCGGCTGATGAGCTTTAACTCGTCCGCTAATTCTTTTTCGGTCAAATTGGGGGTAAAAGTCATTAGAGTTCACTTAAATAGAAATAAGGATAACGTTTGCCTTTAATGCATTTTCGCAATTCTTATATTAATTTATAAGAGCATATCTTTTTAAAAGTTATCAATGCGCCCGGAAGGGGGTTTTCACTTATCCTGAGCAACATTATTAAAATATTAAAATTTACAGCTTTCACGAAAACATAATGTTAACACAATTATTTTTTACTTTTACTTAAAAATTTAGCAAGATTTTGGACAATTCAAGAATCTAATTTTTAATTATCTAAGAGCGAGATTACATTTTTTGTGAGATAAAATTTGATAACTTTAAGAAAGGTTCTTTTCTTTCCTATAAAGTAAATGAAAGCTATACCTTTCAATATTGTTTAAACAATCCAGGTAAAAATCCCGTTAAAAAATCTCAAACAGAAGGATTTCCGTTTGTAGATCCTTAGCGGTGTTGATATCTTCCACAATCTCAAATTTATCAGATTAATTTAATTTTTATAAAGAGATAATGATCCCATATGGAAACATTTATATATATTCTTATGATATCTTCTTAACAATAATGTATATTTTTTTAAAAATATGGGAAATAAAAAAGAAAGTCAAATTAGGGAATTACCGAAAAGTCTTCTAGGTATTGAAACTATTTTACTTTATTTGGACAAGAAAAATAAAGAACCTTTAAGTATTAGAAATATTAGTGAAAGCACGGGACTTTCAATGCGAGTAACTAAAAACATTTTATTACAATTAGAGAGGCTTAAACAGTTAGAAAGAGTAGTAGTAAAAAATAACATCCTTCCAAAATGGAGAATAACTAAATTCGGTAAAAAAGTTATTAAAGAAGCACAGGGGATACAAAAAAAAATTCAATTTCCGAGTAGAGAAGATGAATTATTAAATAATATAGTGATCCCTGTAAACATTGAAACTATTGCTATAAAAATTAAGGAAAACAAGGGGACCATCATATCCCAATTAAAATCGATGCAATTAGAGGTTAGTAAAATGCTGGGAACAGTGTTGAACTTAAATGACCCTATTTTTGAAGATTTAATCAGTACTTTAATAAACAGGATTAAGTATATTAGGCAAAAAGTTTCAAATCTCTCGTCAGATCCGTTAGCGGCTTCTCAGTTAAAAATAAAGGACGAAAAACAGAAAAAACACTCAAAGGAAGAGATAAGAAATCTATTAATAGAAACGTTCTTCTTCGATTCAGTTATTTTCAATGAAGTAAATCGAATAAGCGCCTCTAATAAGCTCTTATCTCAAATGTTAGAGAATGAAGAATATTCAAAAGGCTATTCAATAGCAAAGGATTTTCGAGAAGAACTTAGACTTCTCTCAGTATTAATTAACAAGAGAGAGTCTATAAAGATTAATTCTCATGTGTTATCTCTTCAAAATTTAAATTTAATTTCAAAAATTAAAATGAATTCAGATATTTTATATGATATAATCAAAATCCCAATTTCTAATGAAGTTCAAAGTGAAGAAATAAAAGATTTAATATTAAAATTAACTGCAAAATTAAATAAAGGAGTTAAACAAAATGGTGATTTTTCTGGTGATATTGGTGAAAATATTCCCTTATATGCTTTTTATCAGTTAATTTTAGACGAAAAACCATCTTTTAATATCACAATTGAAAAACTGGAGGAAATCATCAATTCTCTTGCTGATGAAGGTTATTTACCAGGTATAAAAATAATTCAAGAAGATGAGGATCATTACCTCAAACTTGTTCAATTTAAAACCCAAAATTTTTCTGAAAACGAGTTAGAATTAATTTCTAAAGCATTAAGATTTCAAAGCTTTTCACTCGCAGACATAGTTGGGGCAACGGGATGGAGTACTAACCAAGTGGTGAAAATTTTGAGTCATCTTACTGAAGTAGGAATTCTAAAATATTCAAAAAATCATCTTCATGGTGAACGCTGGTTTATCGTTTCAGAGCAATAACTTAATATAAAGTCAAAATAAGCTAAAAAATAAAAGTTTATTAAAGATGGTAAAAAATAAAATAAAGGGAAAGAAATGTCAAAAGATATAAAAATTAATATTTTAAATGTTTTTTTTAAAGAAATTAAGGGAAAAAAATTTAAAGACGACGATCCTGAGATAATTGCATGGCAAAGAAAAGATCAAGGAAATCTTGAGACCTCCTTATTATATTCTTTTCCACAACCAGGTGATAAGATTAAAGATAAGAAGTATTTCGCTGTAAAGGATTATGAAAAAGCGTTATTTTATAATCAAGGTGTACTGATTGATGCTCTTCGAGGTGGTATTTATGAACTTGACAAAAAAGCTAGAATAAAAGGAACCGAAATAGTGTGGATTGATACTTCCTTAAATGAAATTCCATGGGGTATCCCTAAAAAGAACGGTATTCCTACAAAAGATGGGGTTATTATTGGAATATTTGGTGATCTAAAACTAAAAATAAACGATGTCAAGACATTTTATAACGATGTCGTAGCAGGAAAAAAAGAATGGATTGTGCAAGATCTCCAAAATTGGATAAATAGTCTTTTACATACATCCTTAAGAGATATTTTTAAAAACTATAATGTAAAACAGGTAATATTAGAAGATCGTGAGAGAGTAATCAACTTAATTACATCAAAAATAACTGAAGAATTCTTGAGATATGGTTTGGAACTTGAAACCTTCAATATTATAGGAATTAAACCTCCCGAAGATATACAAGAGGTTCTTGATGAAGATAAGGACAAAATGAAATCAAAATCTCAAGTATCTCGAGGCAATTTAGAAGAATTAATTCAACAAAAAGAAGGCATCCTGATACGCTTGGACGAATTAAAAGTTAAGAAAAACCAGCTTCAAGACCAGTTACTAAACGACGAGATATTACAAGATGAGTACGATAAAAAAGAACAACAAATTCAAAAGTTTATCAAAGAAACAGAAGAAAATTTAAAGAAAGTAGAAGAAAATATATCAAACACATAATATTGTTTTTAATTATGGATAAAGAATTACCAAGAGTTTATCAAATTAATATTTAAAATAAGTTCTGGTGTTTATATTATGAAAGAAAGTGAATTTAATGAAAGATTTAGGGATGATTTTGAAAGAGAATATCAAGAAATAAAAACTCAAGTCAATGAATTAAATTTAAAAGATTCTATTGAATCACTAAGTAATGTTTCGGAAATCTCTAATATTACCGTAAATCGAAATAAATTAATATCTAAAATATTCGATATTTATCGAAAATATAAAGTTCATGAAGAATTCAACCAAAAGTTAACAGACGTTATTTTAAATTTCTATCAGCCCTATTTTGAGATAAACCCATTTGAAATAGATATTCCCTATTTCACAACATATTTTAATGGATTTATTCAAGGCGAGAAAGCCTTACTAAAGGGTCACGCTAAAGATAATGAAAAATTAGAAGGATTATTTAAGAAAATAGAAGAAATAAATTTTAACTCAATGATTGATGAAAAAATTAAGGAAATTTCAGAAGAAGTAAACGAGCTTACTTATTCTGTACCCCCAGAGAGCTTATACAACTTTCTCTTAGATTTTTCAAATGTAATCCCTGATCCAAATATTTCAAAAATAGAAGGTTCTACTGAAGATAATTACTCATTAAAATCTTCAATGGGTGTTCTGAAATTCAAAATCATTGATAAAGAGATTGGAAAAAAAATTGTATATGAATATGACTTTTTAAATACCACCTGGGGTGAAAAGGGAAGACTTCTCTTAAATTTTGAAGAAAAAGACCCTGGTACCGTTCTTCTAAAAGCTAAAAATGAGATTATGGAGATTTCTCAAACGAATAGAGATAATAAGAGTATATTAAATGCTTTAGGGACTTATCTTAAAACCTACATTGATCTCAATATTGGTAAGGTCGTGGCTAAACAAGTACAAACCATTTTTTATGAAAAATCTTTTGATGACCTAACAATGGGAAACTACAGGATTCTCCAAGCAAAAATTACTACTATGGGAAAAAATATTGAAAATCTCAAAAACAAATTTTTTGAAGTTAAAGCTCCATTAAGCCTCACCTCGTTTGATTGCTCTGAATGTGGGGCGACTCTAAACATAACCTCAAATGAAGAAAAGTTTATAATTTGCGAGCATTGCGATACACCATTTTTGATGGAATGGCAAAGAAATATATCCAATTTAAAGAAGAGAAATTAGTAAAATTAAGCCAATAAAAAGATGAAATAAAACATAAACATGTTTTTCATAAATGGAGTTGGACACGGAACAATTCAATTTAATGATATGGAATTAAAAGAATCAAGTTTCATCGAACTTCAATATACTGGTCAACCAAAAATAGTATTAAAAGAACTAGAATTATTATTTCATCGAGCAATGAAAAAAAATAAGCTTTCTGAATCTTCATGGGCAACTGCAGAATATATTTCTCTATTTCGCAAAGAAGATGATTCCATAGAAATTGCTTCTGATTATAGAAGGGGTGATATTGATTTTGAATATAAAGTTATAATGGACTTTAATGAGTGGAAAATAGAATATGAACACATTGATCAACGAGGAGGGTTAGATAGTGTAGTTGGGAAGAAGAATCATATTGATGTAGATTTCTTAAATGGTTTCATCATGAAAGAAGATGATTATTTTTGGGATAATTGTGGAGAAAAAAAGACATTCATTATTCAAAAGGGATCATTAAGAGATATAAACAAGTTAGAGTCAGAGATTTCAGATTATAAGCAAATAATTACTCATAATAAGACATTAGCAACTGTTTTAATTTCAGGTCATATTGATGAGGTACTCAAATATATAGAACTTTTTGGACAACATAATCCGCAATTTAAACAAACCGCAAAAAAATTAATGATGGAGTTTTATGTTTATATTAAAGGAGATTCTACTAAGACAGCTGATATTATGGCTAGAGCGTATAGCTTAGCAAGAAAAGGAAATAATTATATTCAAAAAGCAGATTATGGGAAAGCCTTAGATTGTTTTGAGAAAGCATTAGATTTGTGTCCAAATGATATCATACTCTTGAATAATATTGCATACACCTATGAAAAGTTGGAAAAATGTAATAAAGCAATTGAAACTTATGAGAAATCGCTTAAAATAAATCCTAGCCATGCAAATGCTTGGAATGGTCTTGCTTTATCGTATAAAAAGCTTGGAAAATATGAGGAAGCAATAAGAGCCTGTAAGAAAGCTATAGAGCTTGATCCTAATGATAAGGACTTTCAGAATAATTTTGTAATTATAATGACGGAGTATCATTTAAAAGATCCATCTAAAAGAAAAGATAATAAAATTAAAATGCATGAATATTGGGCTTTTTCATTTTTATGTAGTAATATTGAAGAAAAACAAGATTATAGGATCGACTGGTTGAAGAAAAATGTCAAAGAGATAGTTATAGACACTGGAGAAGAAAAGAGTAATGATGAAATTTCTGTTGAAACCGTAATCGATCCAATAATAAATGTGTTTTCCAGTTATGGAAAAACACCTGTGAAATGCTTAGCAATAAATTATGGATATCGTTGTTGGACATCAGAAAAACTTTCTAATAGTAGAAATCGAATTTTGCTCGATTACATAGGAAATATTCAAAGTAGAATTAATTTAGAAATCTTTAAGTGTATTCTTGAAATAATAAATCTGAAGGAATCTGAACCAATTAATATTTTTTACGGTATGTGTAATGATCATTCGTATGTTCAAGAATATGAATCTGAAAACATAATAAAGTTAGGAGTAAAACCTCACGATAAATATATTTGGTTTGATTCTAATGGAAAAAAAGAGGATTCTGAAGGAGTATCTTATTCTGAAGTAATATATAGATTATTTCCAAAAAAGTATATAACATTACCAAGTAAAGAATCCTCAATTAATACAGAAGTTAAAAGAAATAATAAAATTTACAAGGGTAAACCTAACCCAGACCTTATTAAACTGGAAAGGATTGATTACACAGATCAAGTCTTAGATGCGATTAAAAACTGGAAAACAGACCCCCAGTTAATAGATTTGGAAGAATATAATAAATACAAAGAAATTATTCTGTTAAAAATTAAAGATAAAAAGATACCTTATACAATACAAATTGACAGAATAACAATTGATACTAATTCTCAAGGGGAAAAAGAAGAAGAATTTATACTTTCTCTAGAATTTGATGATATGTACTTAAACTTCATCGAAGATGTTTATTTTTCAACTGAATGTTCTAGTTTACATTATGATTATAAATCAGAGATTAAAGAATTATGCGAAATTTGGGGAGAAAGACCTCTCAAATTAAAGGAGCAATTCTATGGGAAAGATAATGAATATGAAAAAAGATTTCTTTATATAGAAAGAAATTTATTTCGAGGAAACAAATTTTCAATCGCTAAAAGTGAGTTAGGAAACATTATTCACGAAGCTAAAATTAAGAATCTTAGTAAAGTGTTAGATCGAGCAAGAGAACTATTGAGATTATGTAATAGTAAAGAACGTGAGTTTTCTAAAAAGATTGATGAAAATAATCATCTGAGTGATGATGAAGTATCAGCTCTTCTAAACCTTAGTCGAAAGGATATAGATGAAAAAGAAAAGCTCATTAAGCAACAACTATCAAAAGCAAAAAATCTATTTTATCAAAAAAAGGCTTTAGAAGCTAAAGAGATATTGGAGAAGGTAATTTCTGAAGGTAAAAAGATAAAGGAAATAGTAAATTCATATAAAAAAAAACATTTATTTTCTATAATTATTAACCAAGCTGAAGATCTTTTAGATTATTGCGAAAATTTCTTACAAAATAAGGAAAACCTTACGAAAATCGAAGAGTTAATTGAAGATAAAAAATTTTTAAAGGCAAATGTTAATCTAAAAGACTTAATAGATGAAATTAAAACTTATATTGGAGATAGAGAGATTTTACATGAAGAGATTCTAAATAAAGCATTAAATTTATTTAAGGAAAATAGATTACAAGATATTGAAAGAGATATAATCCTAAAAAAAAAGCTTATTCAAGAAGATATATCAAAAGCAAAGAATTTAATTTATCAAAAAAAGATTTCTGAAGGCATTAAGTTATTGGAGAATGTCATCCAAGAATCGAAATTTTTTTCAGGATCTTTTTCAAGCATCATCTTTAGTCAGGCTTCAGAAGTTTTGGATTTAGGCCAAGACTTTAAGAATAATAAGAATAAACTTATGAAAATTGAAAATTTAATTGAGGAAAAAAAATATTCAATAGCTGTAACTCGTTTAAAAGATTTAATAGATGAAATTGAGAGTTACATAGGAGATAAAAAGATCCTAAATAATGAAATTTTAAATGAAGCATTAATTTTATTTAAGAAAAATAGAAAATATATGTCTGAAGATTACATACCTGAAGATTATATGCCTGAAGATTCTATTTCTGAAGAAGAAATGGATGAAATTAATGAAATTGAAAAAGAAATTAAAAAATATAATATAAAATCACTAACACAAAATGTAAATAGTATAACAGAACTTCATTATACTTTACCTAAAAGATCGGAATTTCTCAATAGACTTTATAATATTTATGTTAATTCTAATAGTAAATATTTAATATTATTTAAAACAGAATTGACGGCACTTATAAACCAATTTTATATTCCCTATTTAGAATTTAATCCGTTTGACGTTAATATTCAATATTTTCCCCAGACTTTTTTTAACATCAAATCTAGTGATTTGATATATTTTAATAATTTCTTGAATATAGACACTTCTAACAAAGAATTTGAAAGGCTCCTAAAGCAAATAGAAATGATTGATTACGGTATTATGTTTGATAAGAAATTAGAAAAGATCGGAAAGCAAACGCAAAAATTCAGTTATGATATCCCCGTAGAGAACCTATTTAATTTACTATTAGATTTTATGAAAATCTTACCTGATCCAACTACAGTAAAAATTGAAGATTCTAACGATGAGTATATATTACAAACAACATGGGGCATTTTACATTTTAGAATTATTGAGATATTACCTTTTGAAAAACTAATCTATGAATATGATTTTCTAAAATCTAATTGGGGGGAAAAGGGTAAATTACTTATAGATTTTCTTGAACCAAATCTGGGTAAAGCAATTATCCATATTAGAAATGAAATCATAGAAGTCGCAAAACATCATAAAGAAAAATTAATTATTCATAATTTTATAGGCAACAATTTAAAATCATTTATTGATATGAATATTGGAAAAATCGTAGCAAAACAAATTCATGCTATAATTTACGAAAAATCATTTGATGATTTAACAAGGGGTAATTATCGAATCCTTCAAGCCAAGATTAATTCAATAGGAAAAAATATTGAAAATCTTAAAAACAAATTTTTTGAAGTAAAAGCTCCCCTCACATTAAATTCCTTTAATTGCTCTGAATGTGGAGCTACTCTGAATATAACTTCAAAAGAAGAAAAATTCATAATCTGTGAACATTGTGATACTCCATTTTTAATGAAATGGCTAAAAGACTAAAATTAAAGATTTTTTTTCAAAGTCTTAATTATTTATAAATTTTAGTTTAATGATAAAGACAAAAATGTGAATAATTTGTGAAAGATAATTAACTTGAAAGAATTTATTGTTTAAAAATTAAATGTTGAACAGGAACATATGAGGATTTAATCTAAATCCAGTTTGATGAAAGTTTCAGATATTGTTTAAAATTTTATTTTTCAGAATAAAATTTTAAGAAGAAGATTAATTGAGATTATGAAAAATTTTAAAAATTATAAGAATCTTAAGACTTTTAATTCTAAACTCTAAGAAGTTATTATAATTTTTATTTCAAAAATTTTGATTTTTCTTTAAATAGCATGATTATTAAAATATAATATGGCAAAAGAAAAACAAACAGATCCCTATGGAAATTATATCTATTATTTAGATATAAAAGATCATTGGACACCGCATATTATCGATTATGCTGATGAAGAATTACGAAATCGGATAATCAATCCTGATGAGATAATTATTCCCGATGAAAAAATAACACTTCGAATTACATACCCCCTTTCAGTGGAGGTAGTTCATGAATATGAGCAAAAAGGTGGCTTTTCACGAAAGGATTTATTTCGGCGTATTTATGAGGAGTATAAAAAAGTCTACGATGAAGAAGAGGAACAGGTTGGAGATCCAGGAACCTATGAAAGACTTTATAATAGAAGAGAATCAAATGGACCATATGGGATATGGGGGCATTATTTGGACGATTTGTACTTAGAATTTATTAGATACGATCCAAAAACAAAAACAGTTAATCTTGCGATTGGCTCGTAGATTAATTATCCTGATATAATTACAAGAAGTTAAAGTATTTATTCCAGTTGTAAGATAACAACCGAATTAATTGAAGAAGTTTATTTCATTATAATCCAATGTTTTAATCAGATATTTTTCTCCCGTCGCACCATTGATTACAAATGCCAATCTATTCTCTAATTGTGTGAGTATCTGTCGTTCAAAAGGATCTTCTGAAAATATAGTATTATTTGGGTAATCTTCCCTAAATAATACTTTAATACTTGGTTGAGAAGCAACATCATCAAACAATCGAGCGGGTGCTTGATCTGCAATAACAAATCCAACCCCGCGGCTTCGATATTCTTTCAATAATTCAGAGAATATTTTTGCCATCTGTTCCTTCATGATGAAATCTGTATCGTCGCTATTTTTCGTGATAGGTTTTTCTAAAATTGCATGTGCTTCATCAATAACAATGAGGTGTTTTAACTCTTCATTTTCAGTATCTCTTGTATTAGTTCTGACGAGTTGAAATATTGCATTTACAATTAAAGCTTTAGTAAATTTATTACACATTGACAAATCAAGAAAAATGTTCTTACCATCTATCCAATCTTTAAACCATTTTGGTAAATCTTTAGTTAACTTAAGAACATTCTGTACTTTATCTTCAGAGAATACTTTAATCCTATTCCTAAGAGCTTGCAATAGATTAGCTTGAACATCATCGCCGTAAGGATTTCTCTTAACGTAATTTTCTACGCCTTTAAGCAAGGTTCCTAATAATTCCGGTAATTTCTCATTTTTCTTTATAAACGCTATAGCTGTTCTATAAATAATCTTTTCAAAAACATTCTTTAACCCCAAGGAAGCACATATATAAGTTGCTGTTTCTTGCAGACATTTTTCTAAGTATTGCCCTTCAAAAAAATAGGGAATCTGAAAATCATCATCGGAATATTTTACTGTTGAAAAATCTTGATAATAAATCTCTTGAGATGATTTCGCTATATTAAGAACTAAGATCCCAACATCTTTTGCTTTATTACTGAGTTCCTTAATAAATCGAGCGAGGAAATATGTTTTTCCGCAACCAGATTTCCCGAATACAACTAAATCTTGAGGTAATTTATTTATTGGAACATAGGTTTTATGGTCGGTTATAACTCCAGTTTTAATATGTTTCCCAATTTCTATTGCTTGCTTTTTAAATTCTTCATTTA
>JAHLWJ010000232.1 GCA_019057975.1 Promethearchaeota archaeon
ACAATTTATTATAAGTTATAGATTACTCTTCCACACATATTTAAATAAAAAATAGGTAAATTTTTCCTTTATATAGAGAAAGAAAAATAACACAATGTTTAGGTATCAGTTTTTTCTTCTAATTTTTTACGAGTGTCTTGCATCCATTCCCCTACTCGTTTAAGAAGTTCGTTTTTTTCTTTTAGCTCGTTTTGTATTTGCAAGGATAAGTCTCGTCCAGCAAAATCATCAATCTGTTGTTGGTAGGATATCTGTTTGCTATAATATGGAAAAATGTTTAGAATTTTATTTAAGATATTTGCCCGATTCTCAATTATCGCTGCTTTTAATTGTTTCGGCTCAGTCCTTCCGACCCGTATATCACTAATTAAATCCTTAAGTACTTCGAGTTCCTTCTCATCAAATAAGATCTTTTCGATCATCTCAGATAACATTTTTTGTTGGACTTGTTTTTTACTGCTCAATTCAATCCTCCTCATTTTCATTGTATATGTATGATTGCAGTTTACTGAAAAATATAAACAAGCATTCATAGAGTTCTTTAGATTTGGATTCTGTATTATTATACTCAAAATCAATTATCTTAAATTGCTCTAGATAACTATGCAATTCTTCTTTAGTGAAAGGCATCTTACAATCTACGTTAAGGTGCTCAATGAAATCATTTAAATTTTTAGTAGTAATTATGTCATCAGAGTTAAAATAATGTTTGTATACTTCCGTAAGAAACCTTCGTATGAAATTGTGTTCGAGTTTGAGCGCATTTTTGAAATCGTCATTTTTTATGTAATTATAGATGGTAAAGACTTCAAAGTTAAAGTTGCTAAATTCTCGCATAAGCGCTTTTTTTAAATTACCTTTCTCAATTATGAACTTTCGTGGCTGTTGATGACGTTCTTCTAAAAAAGATAAAGAATTAGTAGACCCATTTTCAATAGCTTCTAGAGTATATGGTTGATTAGATTCAAATTCATCTTCTAATGCCTTCTGATACTGAGAGCCTACGGAATAAGATGTCCTAAGTGATTCCGAACCACTTGCCGTCTTAGGATGATTTTCCACTATATATCCGTGTCTAATTAATAGAGTAAATATCTCATCTCTGCATCTTTTTATTTCTGCTTTATCTTTATAATGCCGTGAAGCTTTGGGATAAATTACCTTCTTTAGTTCTTTTTTCAGTTTTTTCTCGTAAAGGTTTCCAATTTGATCTAATGTGCCAATTGATTCGAGGAATTTTTTTACCTCAGTTATATATCCGCTATACATTCCTAGGTCTTTTTCAAATATTGTTTTCTTTATTTGGTCTAATATTATTCTTTCTGTATCTCGTAAATTATATCCCTGTCTATTCATATATGCAATAATCTCCTCATTATCCATGAGATGACGATCTTTTATATCTTTCCAATCAAAACATACAGGAAAGGCTTGATAGATGTCGGACCGTTTCACTATCGCTTCCTCACTTTTCATGCTTTCTAAATATTGGATTTGATACGTCTCCTTTCTGCTCCGTGAGTATATACCTGTGCCATGCATTTCTTGAAGATTCATCCTATTGACTAAAGCGCCAATATCGCGTTTATCAGTTGTTCTAAAGGTGACGATATTATCAAAATATTTAACTAAGTTAGAATGGAGATAATACATTTGGTTTGCCCCAAAGAGTAGACCA
Organism: Promethearchaeota archaeon; assembly: GCA_019057975.1. Next base: position 1,679 of record JAHLWJ010000232.1, read on the forward strand.
AATCCCTTTTCGATAAGTGGATCTAAGAATTTGTAAATTTTTCCATAGTCATTGTTTCGTTCAATATTAATACTTCTAAAGAACATATCTATGTGAGGAATAAATATATCCTTTTCTACATACTCTGAGTTTCGCTTGAGAAAATGAATAATTTTTGATATAATCAGAAATGAAACAAACACTAATTTGGGTAAATCCGTTATAATGGAAAGATCGATTATAACCGTTTTATTGGTGTTAATAAAATCCTGAAATGTTATGATATTTTCACCAGTTATTAAAGTTGAAATATGGAGATACGCTAAGTCTTGGGGATTGAGGTCGCGAAATAATGCAAGTAATGTATCACTTACAGGATTTTCCCACTTATTTTGATTGACTAATTGGACATTAAGAGATTCCATGTCTAAATTTGGGTTCTGCTGGATTGCGTTTCTCATTATATCTATGGTGTTTTTTTGCTTTTGAAACGCTAATGCGTATGCATCAAAGATATAGTCCATGAACTCTACATTGTCTTTATCATAAGGAATATCAGACTTAAGTGGATCTAAACTAAAGGCGGTACCGAGTTTAAAGTAAAGAAAATCATTTTCAAAGGGGGTGTCTTCAAAGTGTTTGAGTAATTTAGACCATGTCCCTCTAAAGTCAAAGATCAATGAAGGCTTGTTTTTTTCAACTAACTGTGACACGATCTTCATCGCAAGGAGTTCTCTACTGGAATATGTACCATTTACAATGAGGATATTAGAGAGCTGTTCTTCAGTAAAACCAAAAGGAATCTCTTTTTCGAGCACTTCAGTATTAATTGTATCCCCAATAACAATACTATTTTTAAGTTTTAATGGAGTGTTAAACTCAGAGGCAACTCGTGTCGTAATTCCCTTTTTTAGCTCGTCAACTATTTCAGTAAGAGAAACGAGAAACTTTCCTTGAATTATAAGATAATTAAGATGTGTTCCATTAATTGTAAAATCTTTGTTTTTTATTAAAGTTGATATGATCCCTGAAAGAAGAACTCGCCTTCTGAGCTGTACCAAGTCACAATTAAAGAAATGTGTATTGAACGCATTATATAATTTCAGGGCTTTTGAGTGTAACTGTTCTTCAAGATTTTCAATTACTTCACGTGAAAGTGTCTCAATATACTTGAATTCACAAGCAGAAAGTGTAAGAAAAGTTTGCCACATTCCAGAACGCATTGCTAACCAATTAATCCCATCTAATTTAGTCTGCACCCTCCAATCAGAAAGCAATAGACTCCTATGTGTGTTAAGGTTTAAGTAATCGAGATATTTTTTGTAAAATACTTCAAAAGATAGAGGAGAATTTATACATGTATACCCAAACGAGACTTTTTGATTCATAATTCCTTGGATAAACTTATCAGTTCTAAAATATGATGGAGGTCGTATCAATGCCAGATTAAACATTTTCATTCCAACCAATAGCTTATTATCAATATAGGCAAAGATGGAATCAGGTATCCCTTGATAACAGAAAAAAGCAGTATCGCTAAAAGGGTTTATTGGGATAAAGTAACTACTTTTAATTACGGATTGATTCAATATAATAAATAACAACTCTTGCCACCAGAAATAGACTAAAACACTTAATAGAGCGATGTTAAATAAAAGGATATAAATAAGTGATAATCCCAAAAAAGATAATAGAATACTTGAACTAATAAATAAAATCGAGCAAAAAAGAGCTTTTATCAGAAAATCCGGTTTTATTATGAATTTCCTTACCACCTCTATTTCTTCATTTCTTATTTCTGAAGGAAACTTAAAAAAATAGGTTCTTAACGCGTTAATCAGATTGCGCCCAGAAAGATGTACGATCTGAAAGTGATGAAAATTTCCTACAAAATTGCTTTGTAATATGCTTTCTAAACTATACATTTTATCCTTTAATATTCTAAATTTATTGCGACTCAAAATTCCTTTTACAGAGCAATGCACACAGAAATATATGCTAGTTTGAACAGACTCTGCCAATTCATTTTGATCTTTTTTAAAAAGCGGAATTTGGATTATTTGGTATGTAAAGCTTACCATGTTTTTATATTCACTAAGGGCTTTTATAAACAAATTTAAAGAGGCATGAATATTTTCGGGAATCACCTTTATTCTAAAGATGGCAAGACCAGTATGCACTAAGTCTTTTTTATTAGAAATATAAACCGTTGATGATGTTTCTCCGTCTAAAAGAAATAACATATCTTGAAAGGGGTAAATCTTTTTCGCTTTCTTGAAGGAAAGAGAAGATAAATTATTAAGAAAATAAATTTGATCTCGAAAGACAAATATAAACATAGTAATAATTACAATACCTGCTCCTATAGCCATAGACAGGTCAAAAGTGATAAGATACGTAGAAACCATAAAAAATATCACAATTACTACAAAAAATATACTTCTTGCTATGGTGAAGGCACTATTTATATGCTTAAATGAAGGGTTAATTTTCCAGATTCGCGGGATCTCTTTTTTTGAGCTTTTCTCATCTATTACAATTTGCATTTTTCTCCCTTCTTCTGAAGAAGAATTCTTTCCAAAACTTGCCATTTTTCCTCTCTACCTCCTTTTATTCAAACTCTTATATGAAAAAATCATAATTATGACGATTCCGAAGAAAATAAGAAGAAGGTTACTCAACACTGGCATAGTATTCGGGTATAAAAACATCTCAACGGCAATCAAACCACCTAAACATAGAGATATAAACGCAATCCCAAAAAGGAAATATTTTATAAGAATATTTTGTGATTTTCCAAAATCCATATTATCCTTTAAGGTTCCTTGAAAGGTTATCCTGTTCTTATTGCTCTCTTTTAGACTTTTTTTGATATTTTTTAAGAAAATAGCCCTTTCTAAATTCATTTGGTCGAGTTTTTTATTTAAATTATTTTGAAGTACTCTTTCTTGCTCCTTAATTTTGTGTAATAGCATTGGTTTAAACTTGCTAGAGCTTGTATCTCGTTTCTGTCTCATCCCGCGAGGATCCACATTAAGCATATATAAGTTAGAAGACTCAAAATAATCCTCTCCGGTCATTCCTTTATAGAGATTTGGAACTTCAATTTTTCTAAGCTCATAATAAACAAAGATTAGTTTTTTAATATGTTTGTAGGGAATATCACCACGATTCCGTAAGAAAAGTAATTCTATTTCTTTAATTGAATTGATAATTTCACTATTAAAAATCTGTATTTGCAGGTTTTTTTCAAATATATCGTTTACCGCAGTCATATATTCAAATAAAAGTTCTTTACTTTTTTCTCTATAACGAGGTCTCATTCCCAATTTTAGTGCAATCTCGTCTACAAGATTACTGGTCGAGATAAATCCAACTACTGCTAGCTTTTTATAATTACCTGTCTCCTTACAGGCTTGTATCAACCGTTTTAACTTCAAATCGAAGACTTGATAATTCACAGTCATGAATAATCCCCCTTTTTAATTTTCAATTCCTCTTCTGCGATAAATTCATCTAATTCAATCGGTTCTTGAATATCTTGGATTATTTTCTCAATTTGGATCTCAGGTATTTGACGACTTCTCTCAAGAGCAGTAACAGTTAATAGATAATAAAGAGAGTAGGGAAAAATAAGGACAAATCCAAATAATTGTAATATATATCCAATACCAATAGAATAATATGTGATAGTATTCAAATCAATATCTACGTTAGTTAAAACGGGAAAATAGAGCTCATTAGGAAATAAATAGATGCTCGGGAATAGTACAACATAGAAGAACGTAAGCACAAGTAAAAAAGCAAAAATATAGGAATAATATCTTGTATTACTAGAATTCTTAGATACGTTAATATCTTGAATGGTACCTACCCCTACAGCTAATATAAGTATTACTATAAATAAGACATTAATATAAAACGGCACGTTAAGATTTAAAGGTCTATAATCCTCATTTACGGTTGCTCCCCTTGGGAAATCCGTTGTCCATTCAAAAAATAGGTTATAACTCCATGATGCGATTAGTTCATTATTTATATCAACTACTTGAAATGAATACCATTCTAAGAAGAGTGAGACAAAAAGCAGAGTAACACCTGCTAATAGTGCAAGTCTATGATAAGATAATGTTTTCATGTGATTAATCCTCTAAAAATGATCCATATCTGTTTATGAAATCTTTATTTTTCTCTAGAATCTCTTTTTCAAAAAATCCGCCATTTTTAACCTTAGTCAATAATCTATTTTGATCAATACTTTCTTTAATCTGATCCTGTTCAATTTGCATAATTACTTTAGACTGGTGATGTTTATCTAAGCATTCATACCCAAATTGCGACATCATCTCAGGAGAAAACTTTTCATTAATTAATACTAAACTCGTCTCATCTAGTTGAGATTCTTTTTGACTATAAGGTTTTAAGAATTCGGCTTGGATCTCTAATCTCGGTTTCAACACTTTCATATAGAAGAATGGTATTGATATAAAGAAAACTCCAAGAAGTGCATACCCAATATTAATAAGAAATTTCATAGTTTCAAATGCTTGAAATAATATCAGAAAGAGAAGTACAACGCCAAACCCTATAAATGGGATGGAAAGAATTGTAGAACGTTTTAGAAATTGGTCATATGATTCATTATAGGATATTAATGAATGATTTTGTTTACGATAAGTTTCTAATAAGATGTATTTTTGCTCTATGAAATGTACCAAATCAGAAAGATTATTCTCTTTGATGATATGAAGGTTTATATCGTTGAGATATGCAAACGGAATGTCTTTTTCTAAAAATCCGACATCATTTTGACACAATAATACTGGTTCTATAAGCACTTTTAGTTGCATATTACCTTCTGTAAAAAATAAGTTCTTACGTGTCAACGTTTTTTTAATAGTGATATTAATCCCAAAATGGCGTTTTATGTAAGAATAGAATTTACCTTTATTTATGAGATCATGATGAATGGTCTTATGGCTTTCTTGTATAGTATCAAAATATGAATCAAGTAGCATTTTAAACGCTGAACCATTTTCTTTAAATTGTTGATGGTTAGGAACATACTTAATCGTTTCCCTTGAGACTTGTAATTCTCCTTTAAGCGTATTTAGCTTTAATGGAATAATTATAACGAAATCTAATACATCGTTAAAATTAGCTTTTTTTACAGCAACCACATCGGCGTGGGTGAAAATATCTTTCAAAAGTGGAGTTTGTTTAATAATATTATAGTCATATTTCTGGAAAATTTGCACAACCTGGTTTTCAATTATTTGTCTTTCAGAATGATCTAATTTCTCATCTTGAATAGTTTTTGGTTTCTGTAATGGTTGAATATCTTTTTGTTTGACTT
>JAHLWJ010000029.1 GCA_019057975.1 Promethearchaeota archaeon
GGGATTTCACTTATAAAATAGAATCAATAATTTAGATTGACACTTACTTCGAATCTCTTTACTGCATCAATCCACTTTTCTAATTTAATTTTTTCACCTAGTCAAGAAACACCTTTATTTTAGAACTTGAATTAAGAAATTTATAGATTTTAAACATATCTACACAAACAGTAATTAGTGAAATATTTCTATATCGAAACTCATTATATTCCAGATTTCACCATGCATATAATAATTTCTAATACCATAAACTAATTCCCAAAATTTTCTCTCTACATTTGTTATTGATGAACCATATAACCAACTTATTTGTTCCGAAATAGTGGCTTTGGACCCAGATAAAATTGACTCCATAATTATCCAATACATTGTAATTGAAGTTAAAAATAATTCATATTGTAGGGCACTATCAGCACGCTCCATTATTGTTAAAACTTGTTTAGCAATTGGGAATTTCTCAAAATTGAATAAGAGATCCAAAATCTCTTGGATAGTTTCTAACCTTTTTAAATCGATTATACATTTTCCTGTGAAGAAAGAATACATCCAATTTTTATGACGAATAGAAATTCCCTCAGAAAAAAACTTCTGAAGGTAATAATTCTGTGGGATAGACTTCAAAACTACAGGATATACGTATTGCCCCGTAGAGAACTTAATTGCACTTACTAATTTATTAATGATTTTATCAATAAAATCTGCAACTTCGTAAGTAGCTAAATTGGATTTGAACGCTAATTCAGAAAGCCTTGATGCAAACCTGTCATTAGGAAATTCATATATTATTTCTAAACAAGTAGATATATTCATTTGGTCCGCAAGCAAACCTCTGGAATGAATTAACAATTCAAATTCTTCGGGCGAAATCCTACGCAAGCGAAATTGAAATTTTAAAGAAAAATCATTAATAATACAAGATTTAGCGATTTTTCCTTCATGCCATCTCTCTTCTCGACCTTTAATTGCTAAAATTTGGTCTTTAAAATCATAAACTTGATCTTTATCTAATACTAAATTTTGAAGAATAACTTGTTTTTTCCTTTTTATAATTGGAGATTTTATTTCAAACAAAAGGTTAAGTTCTCTGTTTATTATAATTTCAATATTTTCACCAGAATCAATATTAATAAAAATTCTCGCTAAGAAATAGCAAATATCTTTAGCTGCATAATAAGAATCTTTGTTATAATCAAACCAGTTCTTATTTGAAAACTTTTGAATCCAATTTTCAATATTTTCTTTAATGAAATTATTTAACAAACGAAAAATAATTTCGTCTAGTGATTTAAGTCGATCTCCAAAACGTATAATCCTTATTTCGTATTTAAATTCTTTATCATTCCAAGAACATCCTGGTTTTCGTTTATTATATTCCACAATGAGTTTTTGAATTTGATTGCAAATCGGATCAAAGAAAACTAAAATTTCTTTTATTTCATCGACAAATGTTTCTAAATCAATTCTATCATTTTTAATTATAAAATCAACTAATCCTATGTTAATACACCCTTGATAAAGTTCCCATATATGGGAATTCTGGTAATTCAACAACTTCGAATATTTGCATATTCAATAATGGGAATTTATTGAAATTTGTGTTGTCTTATATTTTTGTCAAATCTAATTTTTCTTATAAATATATCCACCCTCTCTGAAAAATTCATCATTCAAGGACTCTTCTCTAGTATAAATTAAGAAATTAATTTTGTAAGTTAATGGTTAGTGAAAAAATCAAACAAATCAGAAGAGAGTGTGTTGAGTCTACTTTAGAAGATATCATCATTGTTCCTTCATATAGTAGCTTTTATTCTCATGTCTATTGTAAACTTATGCATTTAGGTTTGCTGTCAAGGGCTGAAAATGAGAATTTGTTCGACAAAGAGGAGTGGTCTAATCCAGAAAATAAGAATGAATTAATAGAGAAAACTGAAAATTTCTTAACAAGGTATATAAAATAAAGGCTAGGAATGCAGTCGAAAAAACTGATTTATTTACTACTACATAAATCTATACATAATTGTTAAGCCGTAAAAGGTATTTTAATAGAAAAAGAAAACAGAAAAGGAATTGGTATGTACAAGAACAAGAAGATTTTGTAAAGATCGCAAAGATCATAGATTAACTAAGATTGTTACGAACCCATTTTTCTGCGTTTAATTTAATAATTTCTATTTTCTGGTTTATAACAATAAAGAAATTAATCCATAACCAGATTAATATAATAATAAAAATGATTATTAAGAATATTAGGAGCAAGTAAGAATTTGGAGTAATGTCTAAAAAAAAGACAGCATCATTCATTACGTCAAAATCTCTAATCCAATAAACTATTCCCTTTATCCAATAAATTATTTCATGTATCATCCAATAGCCTGTGACTCCATATAAGGGTAAAAAAATTGAAAACTTAATGCTTCTATAATAATAAATGATTCTATTCAAAGTTAAAGTTACTAAAAACGCCCCTGCACTTCCTGCTATAATCACGATTCTTAATTTTATTACTTCAATACTATCGATATAATATATAACTCTTCCACCAAAAGGCCAAGATACTTCAAAATGTGTAATTCTTAGTCCATTAAAAATAGCTGTAATAGCATGGGATAATTCATGAACCCATGAAAAGAGATATAGAAATAAATAAATACTAAGTATAGTTAAAAATATAAAGAATAATATATCTTTTTTGGACTTGCGATTATTAGTAGTAAGATAATTAGTGATATAACTCCAAGTAGGTGAAATATCCTTCTTTTTGCTCTTTTTATTCCTACTAATTGTTTTTTCTGGATTATTAATCTTTTAAATTACCTTATATGTTTAGTTAAAAATTCCCTAATTTTTTTTATTCAATCTGATTTTTTATTCTGTAAAAGACTATTTTCTATTGCTTCATTATATTCTAAATCATATTTGGTTTGAATTTCTTCAATTTCTTGCTCTGTGGCCCCTCTTCCGATTAAATGACTAAGATAATTTTTTAGCTTTCTTTGAGCTTCTTTTCCATAGAAACGCTCCCATATGGCTCTTTCAAAATCGTTTTTAGGTATTCTCCATAATCCAAATAAAATATCAGGATTTTTAAAATGTGGATAATCTCGAAGATAATCATCTACATACTTGAAATTGTCTTTTTGTGAATAAATCCACCGTTTCGAGTTCTGAATAATCCTTGCGTTCACAAAATCAACAAATTCATGATCTACCACAGTCACATCTTCATACATATCATATGTCATTGCATCTTCAAATACTAGACACAATTTTGGGATTAATGGATAAAAAAATTGTATTCCTTCTGAATTATATCCAATTCCCTTGATAGTAATATGTCCAAGAGAATTCAACATATTATGATTATACCGACACACGGGATGATCAGATGTATAAAAGTCAGCATTAGATGAGTTTTTAAACAACCTAAGTTTTAATTTGGAAAATAGATCAATTCCACTTGGTAAAATTCCACTTAAAACCATATTTGTTGATCTCTTTGCACTTTCTTTATTGAATTCCATAAAAAACTTGGATCTTCTTTTATCTTTTGTAAAAACTTAATGAAGTTTACCTTTGGTGGTGGCATATTATTCCACAAATCTTCAAGCATTCCTTCTGGTAACAAGCTTTCATCCATTTCACCATCCTTTACAGCATTCATAAGTATTTTTAGACTTTCTCTGTATATAATTTCAAATCTTTTTTTAAAATTGGAGTCACATTTGAGAATGTCCTAAGAAATCTATTATAGAAATTGATAACTATGGAAAGTGGAAGTAGAGAAAAAATCCAGAATTCAAGCTGATACACTCCTGAAGAGGCATAGAAGGAGTTATTCCATTCCATTTCCTCAAAGATCACAATATTTAAATAGTAATCTATAAATTATAATAATGGGTGTTTTTTACCAAAAGTGTAAAAAAAATTCAATCTATTAATATTCCAAAATCTAAATAGAATACAATGTCAGATTCAATTGAAAAGAAGATTTTAGATATTGTAATGAATAATCTATCATCTCAAATGATAAAAAATTCTATAGTCTATTTTGATCAGATTATTAAAACAAAAGGAACTGAAATTGACATTACTTCAAAGCAAAAACTAAAAATGCCCTATGATGGATATATGGTATTCATTGATGAAGAACCAAAAGCTAACTGGGGACATCCAACAATATACTATCTAATAAATTCTAAAAGCTATAATGTAGAAGTACTAAAGGATATTGAATTTCCCCCTTATTCTGGTGATTTTGATACTAGTCCAAAAACTTTTAAAGTTCTCCTAAGATATGGTGAAAAACCCCCAAATGAACGCTATTTTAATATATATGATTAAAAAATAATAAGTAGAGTAAGAAAATGAAATTAAATAAAGAGGTAAGTGAGAAAATCAAAAAGGATATAACTAAAATAATATCTGAAGAAATTGAAGAAGATCTTCAAACCATAAATCTTTACCTTTATACAGATGAAATTTCATCAGAAGAAAAAATCAATATTGGCTTAGAAAAGGAAGTAATAGCGAAAGATAAAACTGGTATGGTATTTGCCGATCTTGCACCAGAATATAATTGGGCACACCCCTGCAAATATTTTTTATATAGTATAGATACAAATAAAGTAATTGATAAGTTTGATGCTGAATTTCCACCCACTGATTTTTATTCAAAATATGATAACTATGAGCCCTTCCATCAACCTATTAAATTAAATAACATAATTGCAGATCGTAAAAGTAAAGCAAAAAACATCCCTTTTTTAAGCAATATATTTAGTAATGCCCCAGGGGTTAGATATGCAATTTTATTTTCAGGTATGTCTAATAATCGCCATACCAATGATTTAGAATTCTTATATAGAACATTAATAGATTTATATGAATTCGATCCGAATAATATATATGTATTAAATCATGACGGTACAATAAATTATGACGGATCTCCTAAACCAATAGGTAATTGGCCTGGTGATAATACTCCTTATAGAATGCCAGTTTCTGATCAGGGCTCAAAAGTAGCTTTTGAGAATGTATTTAATATTTTAAAAACAAAGCTGAAAAAAGATGATTTACTATTTATTCATGCTAACAATCATGGAGGATATAGTAATCAGTCTTATTTATGTTGTTATCCTAATTGGGGAAGATATTATAGCTCGGATTTTGCAAATAAATTAAGTAGTTTGCCACAAATTACTTCATTAATTGTTATGATGGAACAATGCCATTCAGGAGGGTTTTCAAACCCAATAATTAGTAAATCTCCTGCATCACGAACCCATTTTGCTGCCGCTTGCGAATGGGACAGGAGCTCAATCGGGGGACAAAATTTTGATCCTTTTGCTTATGATTGGATTGCATCCGTAACAGGGCAATATGCTGATGGATCTGCTTTACAACAGACTGTTGATACTAACTCTGATAATAGAATTTCAGCTAAAGAAGCTTTTGAATATTCAGATGCTGTTCACCACTCCTATGATACACCAAACTCTGCAGATTCTCCAGCAGGATATGGAGCATATCTATTTTTAGGAATTCCTAGACATGATCTATTTATTAGAGATAATTTACAAGATAAGGGATTAGAACCTTTAATTGGTGGAGGGATTTCCAGAAGTCCGGATGTAATTGTATTTAATCAAGAATTAAATAATCCTGACCAAGTCTTAGGGACACCTGAAGCAATGGATAGGGACGATTTGGGGGAACCGATCGAATTTGGTCAAAATAACTATATATATTTAAGAATACATAATAAGGGTACACAGTCGACATCGGGAATTACCAAATTATATTGGGCCTATCCCTCGACATTCCCTACACCTGACTCATGGAATTTGATAGAAGAACTAGCAATTCCAGAGATTGCCTCAGATGATTACGCAATAATAGGACCTTCTATATGGATGAAAGAAGATATTCCGAATCCTGGGCATTATTGTTTTATTTGTATTATAGGTAGTAGTTTTGATCCTGCTCCTGATACATCTACAGTTGATACATACACAGAATTCTATCATCTTATAAAAGTAAGTAATAATGCAACTTGGAAGAATTTTAATATTATAGATATGTTTGTTGATTCAATTAACGAATTTATTTTTAAAATTAAGGGATGGCGTAATACAGAGGTTATATCTGATCTTAAATTCGATTTAGTGGAGTTACCTAGTGAATCAGAAGTAATATTAAAGGTCTTAAGACGACTAACTGAAGAATGCTCTCTCCAAGGCTTAGATCCTGTTAAACAGTCTACACTATATAATTATTATAAACTAAACTCTGGAGAGGAATGTGTTCTTAAAAATATGACCTTAAGAGCTGGAGAAGAATCAGACACAAAATTAACTATTGAATTTCCTAAAACTATAGCGCATGGTTACTACAACATGGCAATTATGCAATACATTGATAATTTAGAAATGGGTCGAATAACACAACTATTAGCTGTGGGTGATCATCCGTTTACTGCAAATAAGAAAGCTCACGAAGTTCATAAGAGTGATTGCCCTAGAGTCGAAAAAATGAAAGGTAAAAACAAAATTGCATACAAGACATTAGATCGCGCCTTGAAACACGGTAATAATGGATGTTTCTATTGCCTTATCGATTTTGATCTCGATAATGTGAAATCAATGATGGAAAGTATTGAACCAATTTTAATTGAAACGTTTTTCGACCAAGCAGAACCGCTAACAGATGAAGATTTGAAAATGCTTCAAGATGTAGAAAAAGAAATAGTGAAAAACTTAAAGAGAATATAAGCTTTAACTTCTCAATTTTTTTTTAATTTAATCAAAATTTCTAGAGAAAATTAAATCATCATTACGATGGTGCTATAATACAGAAAGTATTCAGCCTCAGTTATTATGATAATGAGCAAATTGAAGAATTTCTTGAGGAATGATAATTCTGTATTGCCCACTTGGTTATGCTATTTTAACCCATTTAAAATTTCAGAATATTAATTTATATTTTCTTGAATTCTTTTCTTATTCTAATAATATTTCTTTGATGGTATAGGGATAAATCAGTTTTACTATAATAAGTATCGAGAGAAGATTTCAAAATTAAGAAACCGGTTTCCAAAGAATTCCTAATTTATCCGCATATCCTCTGACTTCTTGCATTTCTTGTGAAATAATTTACCACAAGCATTATTTTTTATTTATTATCAAAGTTATAACATAACATGGGATAGTAATATTAAGCAAATTTATCAATACATAAAATTAAAATCCTTTTTTCTCCATCCTTCGATACTATTTAATAATAAAGACATGTACGATAAAGCGCTAGAATATTGGGAATTGTCGTTGTCATACCTATCAAACACCCCAGCAGATTGGATTAACAGTTATTTACCCCAAAATTAAATACTAGAATATTTATTATTTAATTAAAAAGTTTATTGTTAATCATAGGAAAATGGATACTTGGTCATATTCAATATTAGGTAATGATGATGCTATGGAATGTTACTATAAATATACTGACATCATTATAGATCATCTTCCAGAATCGATCTGCCAGGTCTATCACGAGGGTATTCCGGATGAGGTTTATCAACAGCTTATTGAGGAGTGCTATGGTCAATTAGTTGAATGTGCTCATAAGCATAAATCACGTCTAGCATTTTTTGTTCTTGGTGAATTCCTAATGTCGCATGGAGCAAAATTGACTGAAGATCTTAGACAAAAAATTCTTAAATATTCTGATTGGAGATATGAGAAAGATCAGTTAAAGAAAAAAAAGGATCGATTAGAAAGGAAAGAGTTCCTTGCTGAATTTAGAGAGAAAATTATTAGTTATAATGGAACAGAAGAAGTTTTAATTCCTTTGTATACTGTAACACGTGTTATTAATGAAAAAAAAGCAAAAGGTGAAGATTTCACAAAGATTTGGAGAAAAAATATTGACTATTCTATAAGTGATTGAATAATAAATTTTCGTATGTTCTTCAAGATTTTTATTTTAGTTTCCCATTAATTTAAGTTTACTTTGAGATCTCTATTAAATAGAAGTACTATCTTTTTATATAGTGTTATTAAAGGTTTCACAATCATCTTTTCTTGTAAAAAGGTTGGGTTTAGAAGGGATCAATAATTAATGTTTACATCTACTTTGAAACCTTCTTTTATGGATTGAGTTATTATGCAATATTGCTCGAAAAATTTTCTACATTTATCTGCTCTTTTACGCATTTTAGGAGTATCAATTTTAGGGTTCATTTCTACATTAATCTTCTTAACTCTCCAGAATCCTTTGTCATTTCTAGCGATTGTAACTTCAGCTTTTCCTTCTAATCCCGATAATGAAAAATTTTTCTTTTGGAGACAAAATGAAAAACTTGCAGCTAAACAACCTAGAACAGATAATGCTAATAATTTAGTAGGGGAAGGTCCTATTTTTTCGGTATGTTTTTTATTTTTTTCATCAATATATAAGTTAGCCATTTTAAGGCTTCCAAGATCACATTTAAAAATCATTTCTTCTTCTTGTTTTAAACCAACTTTAGTCTTTAACACGTTTGACATATAAAATCATCGTTTTTATGGGGGGTTTTTTTCTAAAAATAAATTATAATTACAGATCAAGATTTACATTTACTTCAATTCCAGAGCGCACAGATTGTGTAACAATACAATATTGTTCGAAAAAACTTACTCCATCTTTTGCAGATTTTAAGCATTGTTTTGCTCTTTTGAGGGTGTCAGGATCTGTTATTTTTGGTAGTATATTAACATCAATCTTTTTAATTCTCCAAAAACCTTTCTCATTTCGAGTGATGACAACCTCCGCTTCAGCTGTAAAATCATCCACTTTAAAATTCCTCTTTTTTATGCAAAAGATAAAGCTTGCACTTAAGCATCCTAAAACACTTAAAGCTAATAATCGTGAGGGATTAGGACCAAGCATGTCAACTTCTTCGCGATGTTCTTCATCAATATAACAATCCTTAACCTTCAAATTCCCTAAATCGCATTTAAATATCATCTGAGATTCGGATTCATCCAATTTAATCCCAACTTTTGTTTTAATATCATCTGAAATAAAAATCACCTACATTTAGCTAGAAATGAATAAATTGTAATAGAAAAAATTAATGTTTATTTTTTATTATATAATAAGAATTTAATAAATTTCCACTTAGTTTGATTCAATTTTTTTTAAAATGAAATGACGTTGTAGATGGAAAACAAGAAAGATGAAATAAATTGTAATAATTAAGAAGTACTTTAACGCAAAAAGTGTAATGAATAATATCATTAGAATGAAAATCAGTACTTCTGTTATTAAACAAGTTATATTACCATAATATTTTTTATCAAAAAAAGATTCTGGTCTCTTAAATTGAGAGATATATTTAGAAATATTTTTAAACTCGTCTTTTGTAATTAATAATTTAAGACCTACTTGTTTTTTTTGAAAATAAAAGAAGTTAGTACCCCAGTCAAAAGTGTCAATGATAATATGAATTGAATAACTAAGACCACTAATTATCAGAACAGTCCAATTAAAGATTAATCCTAAAATTGTAATAATTATTCCAGGGATAATTGAATGAGTAATCAACATTCTATGATTGTTGTCTAATGCGTACTTTGATAAAAAGATGTCAAAATCACACACAAATGCAAATAATACTATTAAGAAAAATTCCATAAAGTTCAGAACCAAAAAGTATTTAGAAATAGAAGCAATAATTATTCCAATACCAAAATGCAAGTTTATATGTATGAAAATCCACCTATTCTATTTGATATAATCTTTTCTTCTTACTCTTTTTAATGCTTTCTTTTTTATTACAAATCCTGAAGGTCCCTTTTTTTCTACTAGAAACGAAGCAGCTGCAGATGATAAAAAAGCTACTTCTTTAATTGAATCCCAAGATTTATCAGAGTGGGAAAATTCATATAGAAATATCGAAAAATAGACATCTCCTGCACCAGTTTCGTCACTTACTTTTTTCGGCTTAAAAGCGGGGATTTTCAAGATTGGATTTCCTTTCTTATAAATCATTGAACCTTTTTCTCCTAATGTCATAATGAATATTCCATTTGTATCATAATCGCCAAAGTAATTCATTACCTTGTGAAGATCATTGTATTCATTTGTAAGTAGTTTCATTTCTTCTTCTGATCCTTTGAGAATCAATCTATCTCCAATCAAATCTATTATTTTATTGAGATTTGAAATACTTGGATTATTATAAATATAGGAAACTTTTCCGTTTTCATCAATATTTCTGATAAATCCCTGCAAATCAATTCCTATATATACATTTGGAAACTTTTTTGATATTTGTGAAATATACTCAAATGATATTTCATTGCATAACGGAACTAAAACTATGGCTTCCGGTGGATTATCTAGATATTCTTGTGGGATGTCTTTAAATTCAAGATTTGGACTTCTTGATTTGAGAGTTAGGGTTCTAGTATGATTAAAATAGTCCAAAATAAAATTAGTATTTTCTACGTTAGAATATTTTACTCCTCTTAGATCAATGTTTTTATTCTTTACAACATCCAACAAAGAGTCGTTAAAATTTTTTTTACCTATATGAGAGATAATACTTATTTTTGCATCTTGAGTATAGGTTCTTAAGGCTAAAGAACAGTAGCATGTGCTCCCTCCCAACGTAGCCTTGCTTAAGCCTTTAAATCTAATAATATTATCTACAGCAAAATGTCCAGCAAAAAAAAAAGAAGTGTTGCTTTTATTTTGATTACTCATCTATGATGATTTTAATTCTTCAATAATTTTATTCTTTTCTTCTACCATTATTTTTAATTTATTTATTGTTTTCTGCAAATCTTTTACTAAACTAGACATTGGGCCTTGTGGTGCAATAACTTGAGGTTGGCTTGATGATTTTAATCCTGTTATTATCTGATCTTTTAGTGTTAATTGTTCTTGGAGATCTTCAATTAATCTCTCAGATTCTACAAGAGATAGAGTTTCAGCAGTTGCTTTTGATTTCGCTTTAAGAGTTTCTTGTACTTGAGAAAGTTCGGTTTTTAAATCTTCATTTTCTTTTTTTAACTCCTTTATCTCTCCCGGTTCAAGTTTGAAGCCTCCTTTTTCAATATTTTGTTGGAGTTCAGATTTATCTTGATTCAATTTCTCAACAATTTTTTTATACTTATTTAAATCTGCTTGAAGGTCTTGACATAGGATTTCTAATGTGGTTGAAGAAGTTTGAGAGGGTTGTGGCTTTATAATAGTTGATTTGGATGTATCAACGGGTATAACGTAATCAACTGGTGTTTTTTTCTCCTTTTCAATTAACTGTTCATTTAGAGTAGATACTTCTTTATTTAGTTCTGCAATCTTTTGTTCCAATTCAGAAACTTGATTTTTCTTTTTTGATAATTCTGATTGTAAATCTTCAATTAAAGCTTTAGATACATCAGGAGTATCTTCAGAAGCAGTATCAGCCATAAATTGTACAGCTGTTGTTGCTTCATTTAATTCAACTTTTAATTCAGCTATTTCATTGTCTTTTAAACTTAATACATTATCTCTTTCTGTTAAACTCATGGTTAAATTTTTAACTTTATTAGTTAGATCGAGATTTTCCTGCGGGATAACACTAGCATTCCTTCCCCCAATTGAACCTGATGTTCTTACCTCTTCTTTTAATCTTTCATTTTCAGCAATGGTATTTCTTATAACTTCTTCCGTTCTAGTAATTAAATCTATATTTGCCTGAATTTTGTTTCTTAGTTGTTGGTTTTCTTTCTCAACTTCTTGAATTCGTTTTAAGGTTTCCCCAATTGCGCTTGGTTTATCAGGTTCATTCATCATCTTCTTTCTCCACAAAGAAATGAAGTCCTCAACTTTTTCCTTATCTTCTGGCATTTTTCTTAGGTTTTTTTATCATTTTTTTTTCTAATCTATATATTAGTATTATTTCAATATGATTCCCGAAAAATAACCTACACAATACCCCCCAATGCTTCCAGTTCTCTCAGAACTTGTATAATATTGCATCATTTCACCTTTGTTTGCATTTAGATTCTGACAAATTATCATCATAGTAGTAATCGTTTGTGGGCCACATATAGAGGTTTTTAAGGCAGCTTCAAGAGTTTTTTCAGGATTTAATTTTTTAAATTCTTCAATTGCAGCAAAATCAATTTCTTTAAATATTTTCAATTGACTTTGATCATTTACTTGCTTATGGGACATATCTGAAGACGCTACAATAACGATATCTTTCTTAATTGATTTTATTGCATTGGCTATATCAGTAGCGATTGCATCCATTGTTTTAAATTCTCTAGTACCAGCTATTTTAATTGGTACAATTTTCACTTCTTTTTCATTAGAACAATATTTTATAAACGGTAATTGAATTTCTATATTATGTTCTTGTTCAGCACGACCTGTAAAAAGAGAATTATCTGCTTCAATTATTTTACTATTATTTAATATCTGTTTTGATAATTCTTCATCTATCTCCAAATTTCCTAATGGAGTTTCCCATTCTCCTTCTTTCATTAATGCTATTTTACGATACCCAATATGATCTGTACCTAAAACTAAAACCGTATCAGGAATTCTCTCCTTAAATAAATTTAAGTACGTGAAAGCGGCACAAGGGCCTGAATATGTCATACCCGCATGTGGAGAAACACCCCCTATAATGGTTCTCTCATCTTTATCCAATTGTAAAGGTTCTTCACCGGGACCAAATTTTTCATCTGTAAAATACCCCCGTATTGCTTCTTGTAAGCCCTTCTTGGACCCAGGGTACCAACTGCCGGCGTGAGTTGCTCTTCTAAGGACCATTTTACCAATCATCAATCATTAATGTTTCAATATTAAATTTATTATTTTTAAAGCTTAATTAATTTAATCCAACCGATAAGAAATTGTAAGAATTATTAAGTTATCTTTAATAATCTTTTATGATGAATCAAGCAAAGGATAATCAAATAAATCTTGATGAGGTTGAAGTACCAGAAAGAATTCCAACCAAGTTCATTAATAATAGAGTTATTGTATTTAATCCTTTATATGCTTCTTATTTATATGTAAAGAAAGGTTTTTTTGGTTCCCCACTTGGAATTAATAAACCACGATTAGAATATTTTTCTAAGCCAAGCGAATTATCGTTAATAGAGGCACATTATCTTTTAGAAAAAGATGAAATTATAATTTTTGATGTAAAAGAGAATAAAGATTTAAGCACAAAGGAATTTTATAAGCTAGCGAAGAATGTACATCATAAATTTGAGGAAAAGTACACAATTTATAAAGATTTAAGGGAAAAAGGATACATTCCGAGACCTGGATTAAAGTTCGGCGCGGACTTTGTAATTTACCGCCTTGGACCCGGTCTCGAACACTCACTCTTCATGGTGCATGTTTTACCTCATGATGCTGAAATTACAGCAGTAGATATGGTTCGGGCGGGCAGGTTGGCAACCTCTGTAAGAAAAAAGTTTGTTATCGCAAATCCGTTAACCAAATCATATTATTTCTTTGAGTGGTTTAAGCCATAAATTTATTGAAAAATATGTAAAGTATTCTATATACTCAACAATCTAAATTTCTTTATCAATTCATTCTTTATTCTTTCAATTTGTTTGAATTTATTATTAGGAACAGTTTGGCTAATTCGCAGGATTTTGTTGATAAGCTCAGAATCTAAAAAATCTTCAAGCAATATTCCTTGATTAACAAGATCTTTCCCATTATTGTAGATTAATAAGATCAATTTAATTAAACCTAATAGTTTTTCAACATCGGTAAAACTATCAATTTCATCAAAAGCACTTTGGATTAAAAAGCCATTTTTAATTAATTTTGTAATAAAGATTATTAACTGTTGATCTTCTGGTAAGTTCTTTTCCCCTATTAATTGAATGATATATTTCAAATCCCGTTCTTGCGATAAGATATGATTCACTTGTTTTCGACATTCGACCCAATCAATGTTAATTTCAGGCCAATCAATGTCTCTCTCGTACCACCAATCAGCGATATATGCAGGATAGTTTGAATATGAATTAAGCCAATCTATAGCAGGAAAGTGTTTTAAATAAGCTAATTTTGGATCCAAAGCCCAAAAAACTTGTACCAATCTTTTAGTTGTTGAGGTAACTGGTTCACTGAAATCACCTGCGGGTGGTGAAATGGTTCCAATAATAGTTAAAGAACCTTTCTTCTCCGTACCTGAGTGGTCTCCACCTAAGGATTGAACCAATCCAGCTCTTTCATAAAAACTCGAAAGTTTAGAGGGTAAATATGCCGGATAGCCTTCCTCAGCGGGCATTTCTTCCAATAATCCAGAGATTTCTCTCAGAGATTCTGCCCATCTTGATATACTATCCGCTAACACAACAACATCATATCCCATATCTCGATAATATTCAGCAATAGTCACTCCAGAAAATAAACTGGCTTCTCGTGCTGATACAGGCATGTTGGAGGTATTGGCAATAAGTATTATATGATCTAATAAGGAAGTACCTCTTTCAGGGTCTTTAATTTCTGAGAATTGCTTTAAGACATTTGCAACCTCATTCCCGGGTTCACCGCATGCTATATATACTATTATATCCGCATTACACCATTTAGCTAATGATTGTTGAATAACTGTCTTACCAGTTCCAAATCCTCCAGGAATAGCTGTTGTTCCACCTTTCACGATTGGAAACAATAAATCTATAACACGTATTCCTGTTATTAACGGTTCATTCGGATTTTCTTTCTTTGTGTAAGGTCTAGGTTTAGTCACAGGCCATTTTTGCAGCATTGGGAAAGAAACAACATTTTTATGATTTTTTATTTTATAAATTTCTTCTGTTATGGTATAATCGCCTTCATTAACCATGAACGAAATTATTCCAGCAGAATTAGGAGGAACCATTATTTTATGATCAATATATTCTGTTTCTTTAACCGATCCTATTACATCTCCTCCTTTGACTTCATCGCCTAATTTCCTCAAAGGCATAAAATGCCATTTTTTTTTTCTTGATAAAGCAGGATATTTTATACCTCTTTCTAATTCTCCGGAATCTAAATTTTTAAAAATTCTTTCTAAAGGCCTTTGAATTCCATCAAAAACACTAGCAATTAGACCAGGGGCCAATTCCATCGAAAGCGGTTCATTTAGATTTTCAACTTTTTCATATAATTTTACCTTCATAGTATTTTCGAAACACTGAGCGACGACGTAATCTGCATAGATTTGAATAACTTCTGCTAGAATATTATGTTTAGAGATTTTAATCATATCATTAAGTCGTACATCATTTTCTAATCCCTTTACTTTTATTAAGGAACCTATAATGGCTGAAATATATCCTTGACTCAATTCTTTCATATTTCCTACAATCCTCAATTGATTCTAATAAGCTATTTGTTTATTACAAAACGGACATTTTTTCACAAAATTGGGTATAGTATTTCCACAATTTTCACATTTAAATATAATTGGCTTACGATAATTAAATTCAAGACTAATTTTTTTAAAGATTTTTGGTTCAGCTTGTTCAAATTTTCTCTTATTTTTAAAAACCTTTTCTTTTTGTTCATTTTCAAACGACGATCTTCTTTTTCTATCAGGAAACATTCTAGAATAAAGAGATCTCTTACTTCGTTTAAAAAATGGACCTACAGTTATTAAAAATGTGAATAGAAGTAAAATAAAAACGATAAAAGGATTAGCACCAAATTTAGTTAAAAGATAATAAAAATAAAGCAATATAAGTAAATAACTGACTAGTAATAATAACCGAACAATAATTGACTTGCGATTTAATACTTTTTCTTTGGTTTCTGGCACAATTTATAATAAGACGGTTATTTATTCAACTAATTAATAATTAAATTATTCAAATTTCTTTGAGATATAACTTATAGCTTTATCGATCTCTTCTTTTACTAATTGCATATCAATTTCTCTCTCAATTTCTCTCTCAATTTCCTCTGAAATGATGTCTTTCTCAGCTTCAGCCCTAAATTTTAGTATAGAGTAATTATTATCGAGATAAAATGGAAAATAATCAATTCCTGAACCCTGGTAGAATTTAAAGAAAAACTCATAAAAATGTAATCTGATAGTGTTAATGAACACTAATAAGCCTTCGAGTAAAATAACAATCATATTACCAAAAATCCCACCAATTAAATTTATAATATCTACTCCTATACCCCCCCCTTCAATTAATCCTGTCATTGCATTGATAGATGTGAGAAGTGCGATATGAGCGAGTGCTAAAGCTAATAACCTAGTATATGAGGCTACATTACTCACAACTGATAAAACAGTATCAAAGGCTTCAATTGAACCTTCACCCAATAAACCTCCAAAAGATTCTTCTTGTAGATATGAAATTTTAAAGATTTTTCCGAGAGGTTTAAGTAGTAATAATAAAACTCCTGGAATTAAAGTTAACAAAATTGGATAAGGGGGGGATAACCATCCATAAATATCGAATCCAAATCCAAAAATTAAAATAGTTCCTCCAGTCAACAATAGAATTTTCATCAAAGAATCACTAAATCCCAAATATTTTCTTTTTTGTTTCCAATAATTCAGAAATTGAATAATCCACCCCAAATTAATATGAAACACACCAATATATATCGCAAAAGTAAATACACTCATTATATTATCCAATGGATTATTTAAAGTTCCTATAATCGGAATTATGATTGGATTTTCTTCAAAATTCCATAATACAGTTCCAAATATTTCTATTTCATGATGCCCCAAAAATTCTCCGTATAAAAATCCGGTAAAAAATGCAGCCCATCCACAGAAAAAGATAATCCATGAAAAATTGGCAGTGTCTCCTCCCCGTTTCCTAAACACTAATCCTCCTATTAATCCCGCGATTATTAAAATTAACCCATGACCTATGTCACCAAACATTAAACCAAATAATATTGGGAAAGTAAAAGCAATAACCAGGGTAGGATCAATTTCAGAATAAGTTGGTGTGCCATATAATCTAGTGATTGTTTCGAATGGACGTATCAAGAAGAAATTTTTCATTATTGTTGGAGTAGATTCTCTTAAATCTTCTTCTTTATACAGCTCACTATTTTCATTTTGTTTGAGATAATCTTCTTTTAGTGTTGGTTCTTGTTTGTATTTTTTTATTTTTCCTTTTTTTGAGGTAAAAGACTCTTTAATGGTTTTTTTTTTTGAGATATCGATTGATTCAATGGTAATATTGTCTTTAAAAATTGTAAATAAACTTTGAACAACCTCCCCTTTTTTCCGTGAGGGAAGAAAAAACTTAAAACTTAAACGATTTGATGCTGTTATTTCAAATTGATGCTCAGCCCAATTATATTCCTCAATATTTTGCACAACCTCATTAATCCCCGCGAATTTTAACATATTATCTTTTGCTATTCGAGTTTGTTCTTTTTTATAACGTGAAACCAGATTTTCAATAAAATTTATTTCTTTAATTATTCTTGGAAAATTTATTCCTTCTTTTGTCAAATATCTTCTAAGTACTAGAACTTCCTCAGAATGTATTAATCGAATCCTCGCGTTAAACTCATTCTCCTTATCTTTTGGATAAATAATATAGAAGCCAATTCGATCATCAGAAATCTCAAAGGTTTCATAAAAACTAGGAAATTCTGAGGGTTCAAATAGATTTTTTAAATTAGTTAAGTTTTTACTGAAAGTTGTGAAGATTCGAAATTTAAATTGCTTCAAACTATCTATTTTTTCTACATTCAGATTTAATTTTTCTATACAACTATAGCAAATTTTAATTAGCTTTAGATTTTCTAATTCTATTATACCTTTAGCAATATAACTATTTAACTCAGCTACTCGATTTGTATAAAAATCGATTTCTTCTACAATATGGGTAATTAATTCTGGTAAATCTCTAGCAGTAAACTCTATTCTATCATCCTTAGCAATTTTTAACTCTAAAACATCAAGCTCACTTATTTCGAGCCTTCTATATAAATTGATTAAATTTTTCCTTAAATCTTTAATTTTTTCCTTTAGAGGATCTTTCTCTTCTAATTCTTCCTTAATTTTGCTTTCTTCTCTTGGTTTTATATGGACTACATTTAGATTTGAGAGTTCAATTAGGAATTGATCTTTATAATTGTGGTTTATTTCTGCTTTTATTAAACTAAATTCATTTTTTTTAACCATTTTTGATCACACACACATGCTCATGTGGTTTTTTCTTTACTTATAATTAAATCCTTAGTTTTTTTCAGTCTTACATAGTTTTCTCTCTCAATTTCTTCCAAAATTTCTCCAATTTGTTTTATATTCATACTCAATCTTGGAATAATCATATTCTTTAGTCCATTTATCCTACGATTTACCTTTTTAAAGCTAATAGCATGTTTCAATATTAAATCTTCAATTTCAGAAAATTCAATCATTGCTTTAAAAAATCCTTTCAATAAGATAATTAAATCATCAAGAAAATGACTTGTACCCTCAAATGTATAAGCAGGCAGTTTTTCCTCTTGATACAATTCATAATTAATGCGGGGGACAACAATTCCTGCTTTCTTTTGATATTGAATGTCTACCATAGGTTTATATTGAATTCTGCTTAATTTGCTAATTAAAATAACCCCGTTTTTACCCATTTCTTCATAAGTTTGATTTAATTTTATAAGTGATTGTTTAAATAAAGCAATAAAGTTGCTTCTTATTTCTAAATATTCTTTCCATAATCGTTTAATTTGAAAGACTAATTGTTCTCGTCTATATTCTAAAAAAGTTTCTCCTCTAACAGCAAAAACTAATCTCTTTTTTAATCCTATCAAATTTGATTTTGTGGGTTTTATATTACGAAAACTGATTACTTACACCTTGGTTTTATAATATTTATCTAGAAATCTTTGATGAATTCTAAATAATTGATCTGTAGTTAAATTTGAAAGCACTTCCCAAGCTAAATTAAGTGTAGTTTCAAAATCGCGATTTTCATTTACTTTTTGATTTAAAAATTTCTGTTCAAAGTCTACTCCAAATTTTAAAAAATTCTTCTGTTCAAAACTTAAACCGTCTTCTCCAACGATTGAAATAAGATCTTTAACTTCGAGATAATTTGAATATGAAGATAATAATTGTGAGCTAACATCAGCATGATCTTCTCTTGTGTTTTCTTTACCTATAGCATCTTTCATTAATCGTGAAATGGAGGCTAATACTTCAAATGGAGGATATATACCTTTTTTGTGCATATCTTGGCTAAGAACTAGCTGTCCTTCAGTTATATAGCCCGTAGTGTCTGAGATCGGATGAGAGATGTCCAAATTGGGCATGGTAAGTATCGGGATTTGCGTTATCGTGCCCTTTTTTCCTTTAATTTTTCCAGTCCTCTCATAAATTGAAGCAAAATCGGAATAAATATATCCGGGATATCCTTTTCTACTAGGGATTTCTTCTTTTGCTGAACTGAGTTCTCTTAAAGCTTCAGCATAGTTAGTCATATCTATCAATATGACAAGAACGTGCATATCTTTTTCAAACGCAAAATATTCTGCTGTTGTTAAAGCAACTCTTGGGATAATTAACCTTTCAATTATCGGGTCATCTGCAAAATTTATAAAAGAAATTATATTTTGAATGGATCCACTTTCTTGAAAACGATTTAAAAAATAAATTGCCTCGTCATGAATGATGCCTATTCCACAAAAGATTATTACGAATGGTTCCTCTGCTACTACTTTTGCTTGTGTAGCAATTTGGGCAGCTAATTTATTGTGAGGTAAACCTTGTCCACTAAATATAGGGAGTTTTTGGCCCCTGATTAATGTAAATAATCCATCAATTACAGATACTCCAGTTTGTATTATGTCTACAGGATATTCTCTTGCAAATGGATTAATTGGAATGCCATTTATCTCTCTTTGAACATCAGATAAAAGATCTGAATCTAATACTGCTTTTGTTTTAATATCAATTGGTTTTCCTAAAGAATTAAATGTTTGACCGAACATATCTTTTGATATTTTTACTTTAAATGTGTCTTCTGTGAAAGTAATTTCAGCATTTTCAGTAGATAATCCAGCAGTATCTTCAAATACTTCTACCACTATAAGTTCTTCACTCATTTTTATAATTTGTCCCATGCGAATTTTTTCATCATCTGTTCTAATTATAACAATCTCGCCAAATTGGGCATTATGCTCATTTTTAAGAAATATAAGTGGTCCAATTATTTGTTGAATTTTTCTGTAAATAACGCTCATCTTTTTTTGAACACTCCTTGGGTTAGTTTTAAAGACTCTATTTCACTGAGTAGTCTTCTTTTAATACCCTCAATTTTATCAAAATCATCATTAGAAATTGTTCTATTTATTCTTAAAATATCATTAATAACTAAGAGTGATTTTATATCTTCGAATAAAAATCCTTGTTTTAATAATTCTTTACTTTCTTTAAACAATAAAAGAATAACTTTAATCATACCTAAGAGTTTTCGGATATCTGTAAAATTATCAATATCATCATAGGCATTTTGAATTAAAAATCCATTTTTAATTAGTTTGGCAATAAATAAAGTTAATTGTTGGTCATCTGGTAAATTTTCTTCACCGATTAGTTGGGTAATATATTTTAATTCATTATCTTGAGATAAAATTTTATTGACTTGAATACGACAATCAAACCAGTCAACATCAATTTCTGACCAGTTTATATCTCTCTCGTACCACCATTCAGAGATATAATCAGGGTAGTTTGAATATGAATCTAACCAGTTTATAGCAGGGTAATGTTTTGAATATGCTAATCCCGCATCCAAAGCCCATATCCCTTGTACAAAATTTTTGGTGGTTGCTGTTACAGGTTCACTAAAATCACCAGCAGGTGGACTAATTGAGCCAATAATAGTTAAAGAACCTATTCTTTCTTTTCCTATTTCTTCATTCCCAAGAAGTTTGACAATACCAGCTCGTTCATAAAAACCAGAGAGTTTTGAAGGCAAATACGCAGGGTACCCTTCTTCAGCAGGCATTTCCTCCAATAATCCGGATATTTCTCTTAAAGATTCCGCCCATCTTGAAGTACTATCAGCGAGAACAGCAACATCATACCCCATATCTCTATAATATTCAGCAATGGTGACTCCAGAAAAGATACTTGCCTCTCGTGCGGATACGGGCATATTTGAAGTATTAGCAATAAGAACAATTCTATTTAATAAGGGTTGACCACTTTTAGGATCAATAATTTCAGTAAACTGTTTTAAAACATCAGCAACCTCATTTCCTCTTTCTCCGCAGGCAATGAATAAAATCACATCTGCATCACACCATTTAGCTAATGATTGTTGAATAACCGTCTTACCAGTTCCAAATCCTCCTGGAACTCCAATAGTGCCCCCTTTAGTGATTGGAAACAATAAATCTATAACGCGTATCCCTGTAATTAACGGTTCACCAGGTAGCATTCTTTCCTTAAATGGTCTATATGTTGTTATAGGCCATTTCTGAAGCATAGCAAATGACATTTCTTTTCCGTTAATAAGAATTCTATATATCTCTTCAACAATCGTATAATCACCTTCGGTTGCGACAAAAGATAATTTTCCAGAAATATTCGGAGGTACCATTATTTTATGTTGTATAATCGGAGTTTCTTGGACAGTCCCAATTACATCTCCTCCTGTTACATTACCTTTAGTTCTTTCTAATGGAATAAAATGCCATTTTTTTGTTCTTGATAGTGATGGTATTTCTAATCCTCTTGATAATTGCCCACTTTTATGTTTTTCGAAAGCTTTTTGAAGTGGTCTTTGTATCCCATCAAAAATAGTTCCTAACAATCCTGGTGCTAACTCCATTGATAAGGGTTCATTTAGATTTATAACTTTTTCATTAATTCGTAAATTAGTAGTATTTTCAAAGCACTGGACCACAATATGGTCTGAATAGATTTGTATAACTTCTCCTAGCATATTTCTAACTTTAATCAAATCATGCAATCGTATTTGATTCTCTAATCCTTTTACTTTAATTAAAGAACCAACTATTGCAGAAATATATCCATGCTGAGAATTGCTGTTAGATTTGGATTTGATCATACTGAGTTAGGTATTCTGTAATTAATTTTTTCTGATTTTTGATAAATTCTTCAAACCCTATTTCAATCTCCTTAATTTCAGAATCATTTATAATTTTAGATATTTCCATCTGAATAAAAGAGGAATTTTTCTTAATTAGATTGTCAATTGTATAATCGTAAGATATTACCCCTCCAACTAGAGAAACTTTAAATCCACCTATGAAATCTCTTTTATCTTCATTAATTTCTATTGGATTCTTAAATAAATCTACAATTTTATCAAAATTCTTAATAAAATAGTTATAATCTTTATTGTTAAAAATTAATTCTATCTCCTGGGGCTTATCTATGGTTTTCTTTACATTTTTTATTGAATCTAAAAGATAGTCTATATATGAAGCATAATTATTATCCATTTTTTCTCTTATGAGCTTAAATAACGATGCATTTAATTTTTTAATTAAATTATTTTTTATATTTAAAAATTTTTCTTTACCATTCAGTAGAGTTGAAGACAATGACTGATTTAAAAATTGATAGAAACTATCTATAAAATGTTGCTTCAATTTGATCGCTCTATCATCACTCCTTTCTAAAAACCTTTTTTTTATTTCAGCTTTTTGAAAAAGGGTTTTTTGATTAAATTCCTTTATTTTATTTTGGGCTTTCTCAATTAAATAATGGCCTAAATTACCTAGCTGTTTTTTAAATTCTTTTTCTTCAGAAATTTTTACTCAACTCATTTTAATAACTCTATATCGCTAATTGCATTGGAGATTTTATTTAAAAGGACATCTATTCTTTCTACATTTGGCTGAAAAACATCAGGAAGAATAATTATAAATGGTTCTTTGTTATTTAGTTTAAAATCTAACAGAAAATCAATTATTTCATCAGATAACCTTAATGCTATAAGAATCATCCCTATTTTTGGTAGATTTATCAAATCGTTAAACACTTTTAGGAATTCCTCTCGGTTTTCAATTATTGTACCCTCTATTCCAAGAAGTCCTAACATTAAAACAATATCTTCATCCCCAACAACATGAACTTCTTTATCGAACATTAAAAATCTAGCCCTACCTCTTCTATAATTAATTTCTGTAGATTTTCAATACTTTTTTGAAATTGTAACTCAATCTTTTTAATTGCTCCATCCAATTTATTTTCAAAATTATTAATTTTAATCTTAACTTCTTTAGCAAGTGTTGCTAAGACCTCATTTACAAGCTCATTCTTTTCGAAAATAAATTTCTCAAATGTCTTTTGTTCATTGTCTCTGAATTTCTCAATTTCTTTTAAGTTTAAATTCTTAGCATTATTTATAAGATCTTCATAAACATTTTCAATATCTTTTAAATTTTCAAAGAGATCCATTATTTAACACCTTATATTTTTCATGTAATATCTCTACAACCTTAGGTAATACATGAATTTTAATTTCGTTATCTTTTCTAATTAGCAACTCCATAATCCTGAAAATTGATTGATATGCTATATCATCTATTTTTATTTGAAATGTTCTAAAAAAGTAATCCAAATATAGCTTTTCAATTTCCCAAATCAAATGTTCTCCTTTAAGTGGAGAACGTAGTAAATTGGGTCTTATTTCCTTTTTTTTGATTAAAAATCCAGATAAAAATGTGATGAAATCATTAATACTAGTTAGATTTAATAAATAATTTAGAGATCCTTGATTTAAGAACATATAGTTGTTAACAAGGAACTGTGAAAGTAAATTTCTTTCAATATTGATCTTAATACCTCTATATATTATATTCAAATTATATATCTCAGAAATATATTTCACATAGAAAGAGATCATTACTTTTTCTTTAGGGTTTAGAAATTTTATTTCATTTTCCATAGTTTCATAATAGAGTCTATCTAGGAAGGCTTCTAACACAAAAGTTTCTTTAGTATTTCGAAAGTAAAGAATTCCTTCTCTTATGGCTCTATTATATTTAGTATTTTTCATATAAAATTGAATTTGATCTAAAGATGTAATTTCTAGAAGCCCATTTATGAAATCTGTATTGTTTAAGTATTTTTCTACGAGTTTATTAACTAGTTTTGATTTATCGTTTATACTCATTCCAAGAATAGTGCCTAAAATAATATGTTTAATATTCATTATTTCATATTTCATAAGGTAATTCCTAAGAAATGAACGCATAGTTCTTGGGGAATTCACTATTATTCTTCCAATTAATTTAATATAAGTATGAAATAATGCTCTCTCAATTTCTTCAATAGTATAAGAATCAACGGTTAATCCCGGGTAAAATCTTCCAATGTACTCAATTAATTGTTCTATATTGGTGATATCCTCTAACTTTTTTAAAATTATTTCATCCATTATTA
>JAHLWJ010000233.1 GCA_019057975.1 Promethearchaeota archaeon
TAATTTAAAACTGAACGGTTCAAATTATTATGTATCAAATTGAAAAAATTAGCGACACCTGTTTCTTAATAAAGGCAACTGGTACGTTTCCTCCACCAGTAGCAGAAAGATTTGTAAAAGAATTTAAGGAATTAACTAAAGATGTCAACGAAAATTTGAGCATAATCCTCGACATTACCGACGCTATTCTTTTAAGCATCGATTCAATTGATATTATTTTGGAACTCTTAAAGAGTGATAATGAAAGACTTTCTAGATCTGCTTTCATAATTGAAAAAAATCCTCCTTTAAACGAAGAATTTAGATATCTCTTAGATCATGCTCAATCCCCTAAAAGAAAAATTGTATCCAACCTCGAGGAAGCTAAAGAATGGATTGGTATTGATAAAGTCGTAGTTAAAAAGTAGTTTTGAACTATTATTTTTTATCTTGGATTTTATATTAAAAACTTAACCTAGTTTTAGATAATTCTACAGCGTTTGGATTGTTATCCACACCAATCCACTTCCTACCTAACTTTTTAGCAGCAGATATAGTCGTTCCAGAACCACAAAAGAAATCAGCAATAATATCAGTAAAAAGAGTAAATCAATTAAAAATCATTATAGTTCGCTAAAATTTAATCCTGGAACCCAAAAGAAATTTGTTTGATATGAATTAGTCTTTTTAACTCGTAAGTTATAAATGAATCCATTATAATTCCTTGCTTTTAATTCACTAATTGGAGTAAAAATAAAATAAGAATTTTGCTTTCTACGGCACACATTTAAATTTTTCGGAAGAGTAATACTGTAAAGCGAGTGTCTTAGAAAGAATCCCATTTCTCTTGCTTTTGTCCTATTCTGATTTTTATGTGCAGCAATATTTAATGAAGGTAGTCTTCCCCGATTCATTAATATAATATAAATTTGATTTGCTAATTGTAAAGAAGTTGTATTTCCGATCATTATACCCTTTTTACCCTTTGAATCGCAGATCCACCCATCTCCAGCTAACCAACCAATAACTAATTCATCTAATAAATCTTTTTTAAGCTTCATAAGAAAAGGGTGAATTTTTTTCTTTGAAGAACCTGTATTAAATAAAGAAAACATCAATTCACCCAATTGTGTACTATAATAATCTATTCTGCGTCCATTTCTGTCATGAAAATCAATTATTCTAGGATTTAAATGGAATATCTCTTTACCAATTGAGACAATATCCTTAAAGATATAATTTTCGTTTAGATTGATTGAGAAGTTTATACCACTACATTTTTTATCAAATCTTTTATCCGAAGTATATACAACCATTCCCTCTGCTAAAAAATATCCAAACCATCGAAATAGTTTTTTAGTTAATTTTATTTGATTGGGTAAATGAAATTTTATTTTTGATGAATGAGAATAAATAAAATCTTCCGTTTTAAGTGTTTTAATCTTAGATTCCATTGAATGTTTTGGAATTATAAGCATATCTCCCTTTTTTAACGATTTAGCCTGTATTTTATCGATATTAGCTTCAAGAACATTAATTTTAATTCGGGAATATTTTTTCCGACAAAAATCTCGAAATTCTTTCTTTACAGTAAAAAATTCTTGCTCATTTGAACACTCAACACTAGAAAATTGCCCTAAACACCTTATTTCAATAACATTTCCTGAAAACTTAAATTTTTCAACATCATGGACTTTATTTATTGAAGATGGGTGTGAAAATATTTTATCATTAATTTTTAATTTTGAAATTGGTTTCAACCTAAATTCATTAGTTAAGACATTAACTCCGGGTAAAAAACCTGAATTCATTTATCTAATTGTTATTATTAAGTAATAATGATGTTTTAATAATCCCATAATTAAAATAGATTAAGAGTGTGTCTGTTTCTTGTTAAATAATTGTTAGAAAACTTTTTAATATGGGGTTGAAAGATTCTAGTTGAATAAGGCTTAGAAATAATTAATAGTAGAGTTTAAATTTCAGATCACTAAGATAATCAGTAATCAAATTTTGTTCATCTTCGTTAATATTGTATAGTTTGTAAATAAGATTATTTAATATTTTTTCATCTTTTTCAATGTTTAAATTATTTTGTTCTAATTCAATTAATTTTCTTACTAAATTTTCAAGTTGTTCAACACACTTTATTTGATCTTTCGTAAGTGAAGCTCGTTTTATAATTAAAGGTAGATTTTTTAAGAAATTGGAGCCAATTTCAATTTCGTGCTCTTTTTTTTTTCCTACTATATCAATATAGTACCTCATTAGGTCTGAGTTTAAAACAGCAGTCAAATATTTCAATGAAAAGGCTGTTGTTTTCTTCTTTGTTATAAAATAGGTATTGTCAATCCTAGTTTTATCATTAACATAAATAAAATTAAAATCTAATCTAGGGATTCTATAACCAATATATATCAGATCATTAAATTTATCAACATTTTTTTCACTTTCATCCTTAATTTCATATAAATCTTCATTAGAAATTTCTAGATTTAACAAGAACTTCTGCAATTTCTGATTTCTGAGATCTATTTTTTTATTATGAATAACTAAACAATACTTAAGTTCTTTATAATTAGGGGAATATTTTTTAACATCTCCCATTTTTAAATATTGTTTTAAATATGTATTTGGTATATTTTTTGGCTTATCTTTGAAGATTAAATTTTTCTTATGTTTCTTTCTAAAACAATTTGAGTATTGATTACAATTATAATCCATATGTAATTTTGTAGGTATATTTTTTATTTTTAAAAATAGTTTTTTTTGTCTTTTTGGAACAAAAGCCCAATTTTCATTTTCTTTCCATTCATCAATTTTGTAATCTCCAATATAATCAAGATAATCTGATACATTTTCCCCTTCCTTTATTTTTAGTTGATCATCTTTCAAGAGGTAGACTTTAAATTTGTAATCTTTTTTTTTTGGTTTTTCTTTATCATAATAAAGAATTGAATTATGAATCTCAACACCCTTGAAGATTATTTGTTCTCTAAAATCTAAAATTTTAAGAATTCGAACTTCCTTTTTTAAGAATTTTTTTAAATAATTAGAATAGACAGATTCTAACCAATAACGAGAGGTAATAAAAATGAATTGTCCACCATCTCTTAGTAATTCAAAACAACGGACAATAAAATCGTAATAAATATCGCCTTGTCCATGATGATAATTCTTTAATATTCCCAGTTTACCCAAAACCTTTTGTTCTGTTTTGGATGAGAGTGTAACCCTAAAATACGGAGGATTCCCTATGATAATATCAAAACCACTATTAAATTCAAAGACTTCAGAAAATTCCATAATCCAATGGAAAAAATTTAGCTGGTCAATATCTAATGTTTTTAACCATACTTTTTCCTTTTTTAACTCATTTAGTATTGCTTGATTCAATTTTGATTCGAAAATATTAGTAAGGGCTTCAATTTCTTCTTTAATAATAATTTCTTCTGAATAATTTTGAACATTGTAATAGCTTTTTATCAACTCATTTCTTTCTTCAAAAATCTCAGCTAAATTATTTTTTGTCTCCCAAGATGTTATATCTTTCATGTCAACTTTAATAGTTTCAGAATTGGTATAGCCAAGTAGAGAGTTACCTTTTCTTATATTAAATTCGATATTAGGAAGTGGTTCTTGATTTTGTTTCTGAATTATCCATAGCCATAATCTTAACTTGCAAATATCTACTGCAGCATCTTTGATGTCAACTCCATATAGATTATCTTGAATAATTTTTTTCTTTATTTGATAATCTGAAGTTAAGAATTCTAGTATATTATGAAATTTTTTATGAATCTTATATAGTATATTGCCGCAGTTCAGAAGAAAAGCTCCAGAGCCTACAGCAGGATCGCATATCTTTAATGGTTTTACGATATCATAGTATATCTTTTTTAAAGCAATTTTATGTATTTCATAAATATCACTGAATTTCTCAATATATTTCCATTGGGAATCTTTTTTCTCTTTTAAAAACTTGATTATCCTTTTTTTAAGGTAGTTTTCGATTATCTCCTTTGACATATATTCAGTGATAATTTGAGGGGTGTAATATACACCACTTTTCTTTCTATCTTCAATAGTTTTTTCAAGGATATGACCAAGAATTTCAGGATCTATTGTATTATCAACTACAAATTTACCGTCGGATTGTTCATATTCTTTTTTAAAATGGAATGACCTTAGAAAATGAATTGCGTCAATGAAAGATGTTCTACGCAGTTTTAATCCTTTATAATCAATATCAATCTTCCTAAACAATCCTCCATTTAGAAAAGGGACTGATTTATAAGTATTAGGAATATTTTCTCTTTTATTTAATGGTGTATTCAAACTTTCAAAATATAGTTGATTAATTCGGTTGTAGAAATCTTCAGGTTCAGTATTTTTCAAATAATTTAAAATATCTACTTTAATAATCCCATATTCGGTTAAAATTCTTATAAATATTAACCGCGTAAAATTTAATCTTATAAAATCTTCCTTTTCCCTTTCAGAAGAAGCATGCAACACATTATTAATTAAACATGTTTTATTCGAAATAATTTGTTTTTTGTTCTCTTTATCATAATACTCTCCTCCATACATTAAAGAAACGTACCAATTATAAAATTTCTCTGTAATGTCTATCGCGTCATTCATTGGAGGTTCATAGACTTTCTCAGCATTATATACATTCTCCATCAGTTTTAATGCTTCTTTTATTGTTAATTCTCTTTCAATAACTCTGATCTCATTATTAATCTCACGAGCTGAAACGAAAATCCAATTTTTACCATTAGTGACCAGAGCATCATTCTTATTTCCAATATTAATATCTGATATCCATAACTTTGCTTGATTAATACCATGCTCTTTTCTCGCTCTTAAATCTTCGTTATAAGATTCCCATTCGATCAGAATATTATTATTTATTTTGATATCTTTCGAAGCAATAAATCCGTCTGGCTTTCTCAAATTTCCTAAGCTTGTAGTTTTATGAATTTCTGAATGAAGATCAATATCAGGAAAGAATTTTTTTATTTGAACTTCAATGATTTTTCTTGTATATGGTTCAGGATCAGCTTTGACTAAAAGAAAATCCGATTTCAAGGGTTTTCCTTCTTTAATCTCACCATGGAAGTCTTTTTTAACATTCTTTAATAGTTCTTCTTGAAAAATGAACAAAATTTGTTCATTAGTATAATTATGAATGTTTGAAGATTCTAACACCATGGTTATCCCTAGGATTATTTTTTATGAATAGCCAAAACAATGAAAATTGTAGCATTTGATGGTTAGTTAAAAGGGAGATTTTAAGTAAAAATGGATATATTATCTAAGTTACATTATCGTCAAATTCATAAATGTATAAAGAAATAATTAGACCATTAAGTGAGACTATGAAATGAAAAGGTTAAATAAGAATTTCTTGGACGAATTTCGTGATTATGATTTCTCGAGAATCAAGGAAACTAAAATCTTTCTAGTTGGTTCAATTCGATTTAAAGATTACTTCATAAAAATAGAATCGATTTTGCAAATTAGATATAAAAAACTTGTTTCAGTCTGCTCTGTTGATGGGTTATTAAACAAAGAAAAATTTAACAATTATGAATGGGATAAATTGCAAGAAATTGCCATAAGAAAGTTAACGGATCAAGAGGCAATATTAGTTTTAGATGTTGAGGACTATATAGGTGAACAATCAAGAGAAGAAATCGATTATTTTAAAAAGATTCTTAAAAAGCCTGTCTATTATCTAACAGATCTTAAAGATTCTTGATTGATACTTTTCTTCTTTGGAAGATATACACAAACCAGCCTAATTTACACCTATAAATCAATAATTTTGTAAACTCGTGTTTTATTAATGTTTGGAATAGAATCTAAACATAATCAATTCGATTTGAAAATTTAACGATAAATTAAACGGGGTATAACCAAAATGGAATTGTTCCAAGTATTTTGGGACGAACAAAAGAATCTTTTCTTAGAATTTGAAAAGAACGATGAAGAACAAGTTCTTTTTCTTCCTGAGAAAATTATTCGCGTGAATTTTCAATTTGAAATGTCTAAGATTGTTAAACACGAAATTTATTATAAACAATCCCCAACTCTAATTTCAATAAAAAAGTTTTATCACGCAACGAATCGGATAGGATTTTCAATAGAATTAGATGAGATTCAAGGTTTTTCGGACATCCAGATCAAGATTTTAAGACTAACTTTTTTCTTAAACTCCGGCCATAAAGTTGAGTATACTTTTGCAGAAAAATTTAACATCTCCGATATTTGGGTTAACGATGACTGTTATGACGGTTTTGAATACATAGATTTACGTGGAAGCAGAAGTCAAAGAACAAAGGTAACTCAAGAAAGAGTAATACACGCAGTAAAAACAGATTTTAATCAAAACACTGAAGAGAGAACGACAATCTACGAGAAAAAAAGTATTGAAAACATCTCAGTTGACAACACATTACTTTCGATGATTGGTGAGAATAACAAAACGCTAAAAAGTATAGAACAACATTTAAAAAATCTCTCATTAACATTACAAAATTTACCCGTAAATTCGATATTTTCTGGACCACCCGTAAGAACACCAC
Source organism: Promethearchaeota archaeon (assembly GCA_019057975.1). The sequence continues at coordinate 6,576 of JAHLWJ010000233.1, forward strand.
AAAGAATCCCCGGGCCAGGTATTGAAAGGATAAAAAGAACAGAGCTCCCCTCTCTTATTCGGGGTAGAGGTTCTTCTGCTAAAGTATTAGTAATAAAAGAAATGAAGGCTAAATTCAAGGAAACAACTGAAAAGAACCAAGGTTTTAGTATTCAAGATTTTTTAAAACCAATGGAAGAGGCTGAGCTCAAATCTATCACACTAAATGACGAGGATCTAATGGAGCTGGAAGAGAAAGCAATACAAAACCAAATTAAAAGGTTTGAACGACTACAAGAGCAAGAGATTAAACTATTAGAACTTAAAGCACCTAAATAAATAAATATCCCTATTCCTCGAATATCTGAGTTTTTACTAGTTTCATTATAAATCTTTAATTAATTTCAATAATTAAGTTAAAATGGAGATA
>JAHLWJ010000234.1 GCA_019057975.1 Promethearchaeota archaeon
TTTAAGTAAAACAAGTATATCAGATTATTATACGTGTGTCAAGGGGATAGTTACCATTATTTATAACTTTATAGATTCTATTGGAAATTTTCCATTATAATAATTTAATACTTGATAAACTGATATATTAAATAAAATATTTTTAATTTAGGCCAAAAAAAGAAAAGTTTTTAATGATTATAAAAAATATGGACGTGTTTGATGAGATGAAAAAATATAGAGTAGACAGTACTCATGATGATACTGAAGAATTTAATATTCCGTTGGAACCAGATGAAGATGGCATGATGGGGCGCGAATGTCCTAATGAAGATTGCCAACCAAAATATTTTAAAATGAGCAGTACCATACCGGATATTATACAAAAAAAAATCGGAAATTTTTCTCAGATGGATGTTACTTGTCCGTATTGTGGGGTTGTTGAGAATATGCAAAGGTTTCATACAGAAGCCCAAATTGAGTGGATTAAATCAATGATTTTTAAAGATGTAGCAAAAACTCTACAAGGTGTTTTCGGTAATACTTTTAAAACAACAAGTAAAGTATCAAAGGGTATGTTTTCTCTTGATATAAAATATAAGCCTGGCACATTACCAAATGTAAGATATTATGTAGAAGAAAAATTAAAGCAAATTGTAATATGCGATGAGTGTAATTACAGGTATGCAGTTTATGGAATATCTTTTCATTGTCCATTATGTGGAAAAGGTAACATACACCAACATCTTAATCGTAGTTATAATATTATCAGAGTACTTATTGATGAAAGTGAAAGGATAGGCAATGAAAAAGGTTTAGATATTGGACAACAAATGCTGGGTAATGCACTTGAAGATATAGTTAGTTTATTTGAAGCATTTTTAAAATATATTTATCGATATAGTGTAAAAAGAAGTTTTATTGGTAATGAAGCGGAGTCTAAAATTTCTAAAATAGGGATAAATTTTCAGCGTTTAGAGAAAGCAGAAAATTTATGCAGAGAAGATTTAAAATTAAACTTGTTTGAGCTTATTAATATAAATGATAAAAGATTTATTCAGGAACAGTTTTTAAAGAGGCATGTTCTTACTCACAATTTAGGACTTATTGATGAAAAATATTTAAAAAAAGTAAATGTTTTTGAGAGACAGGGATCAGAAATTGAATTAAAAAAAGAAGATATTTTTAGATTTCTAGACTTAACAAGAAATATTTTAACTAATATAATTAAACAAACTCTAAAAGAAAATGTATAAAAATATAAGAAGATAATTTAATCTTAAAAAAATGTAATTTCTTTTTAATAGTGATACCTATAAATAATGAATAAATATATCAATTTTTTACCAAAACCTTTATTAGATGACATTATAAAAAATCAGTGTATTCCGATCATAGGTGCAGGTTTTTCAAGAAATGCAGATTTACCTGACAATTTAAAACTGCCCTTATGGGAGGATTTAGGAAAATATTTTGCAAAGCAATTAGAAGGTTATAGCTACACAACTCCTTTGGATGCAATTTCTACTTACACTTATGAATATTCTAAAAATAAAACAGTTGAAATGTTAAGAGAACTGCTATATATAGATAAATCAAAACCAGGAGCAGTTCATAATGCTTTTACAGATTTACCCTTTGATACTATAGTAACTACTAATTTTGATTTTCTTTTAGAAAAAACTTTTGAAAATAAAAGCAAAAGTAATTGTATTCCAATTATTGATGAAGACCAACTAACTATAAATACATCCATAGAATTTGTCAAAATTATAAAAATACATGGGGACTTAAATCATCCAAAAAAATTGATCCTTACTGAGGAAGAATATGATACGTATCTTACAAATTATCCAATAATGTCAACATATATTTCTAATTTATTGATTACAAAAACTCCTATATTTATAGGATATAGTTTGGGTGATCCAGATTTTAGAGGAATTTGGCATGTACTACGGTCCAGGCTGGGAGTTATGTTTCGTAAAGCTTATGTACTAGCAGTAGGGATTGAAGAATTCCAAAAAAAGAAATATGAAAGAAGGGGTGTAAAAGTAATAAATATTGATGGAAGAAAAGACGATTATAAAAAAGTTTTAGAATCGTTTTTCAAAGAGTTGAAATATTATTGGGATAGTAAGATTTCAGAAATAAGTACATTTACTGACGTAAAATCAAAAATCGAAATTTCTTTACCTCCTAAAACAAAAACAGGAATGTGTTTTTTTGCAATTCCTTTTAATTTATTATCTTTTTATAGAGAAAATGTTTTTCCAATTTTTAATGAATATGGTTTTAATCCAATAACTGCTTCTGATATGATTTTACTTGGTGATAATTTTACGCAAAAAATAACTACTCTTATAGAAAGAGCTGATCTTATTTATGTTGATGTATCGACAACAAATACGTTAGTTGAATTTGGTGTTGCTCAGGCAAAGGGAAAAGATATAATCCCTATAATTGAAGAGGGTCGTGAAATCCCTGCTGATTTGAGTAATTATAATTTTCTATTTCGTCCTAAGATAAATTCAGAAAATATCAATGATTTCTTAATTAATTTAGAAAAACAAGTAGCTGATTTATCTAAAATATTTATAATTCCATTATTTGATGAACCCGAGAGGTTATTAAAAAAAGATGAATATAGAGCTGCAGTTATAATGGCCTTTTCACTATTAGAAGATGAATTGAGAAAAAGAATTAAACCTCTAGTATATAAAGAAAGAAGATTCATAAATTTAAGAGAAGGCGTACAAGAAGCATTAAAACTTCAATTAATTAGTAAGAAAGATGCTTCAGAAATAAGTGAATGGTTAATTGAAAGAAATTCGCTTGTTCACACAAGTAAAAGTATATCGAAGAAAAAAGCTTCTAGTATAGTAAATGGGGTTTTAAAAATTGTGGATAATTTAAAAAAAGATTTATCTAAATAAGAGAGAGTGCATAATTCATCTATGGTTAATAAATTATTATATTGTTTGAATTGTGAAGACAACTTTACAGAGCAATTAAGATATCAAAACTTTGAAATTATTAAAGGTTATTTAGGGTATAAATATGAGGATGCAAAAATTCTTAATCTCCAATATCCTCCTAATGAAAGTGATGCGATTATTTTTAATCTTACTAAACCAGCTTGTTTTAATAGAATGAGCTGGGGACCCGGAGCAAATGATAATTATAATTGCAAGATTGAAGAAAAAATCGATAAATCGGTTTTTTTCATTGAAAAGGATAATAAAAAATATCCTAAATTTAGACTTATATATGAGAGTCAGATATATAAAAATGATTCAATTTTTAGTTATGAACATTTAAAGAAAGCAGTTGTTAATGCCGGAATTGACTTTATTTTCTTCTTAAATCCGGAATATTTATTTCATTCTTTATACGAAATTCCAGGATTTCTTGATATCAACTTTATTACTGGGATTACTAACGCTAAAAAGTGGATGATTAGTGAAAGACTTTTGATTGAATACCCAATATTGAGTGAAATTGGACAAAAAGAATTGGGGATAAAATTGCCTATTGAATTTGTATTATTAGATATCAAGTGTAAAGACTCAAATTTTTCAAGAGATAATTTAATAGTAAATAATTTAAATGAAAGCTTTGCTACCATAATTAAATATGGACAAGGATTTATATGGTTTTTACCACCTTTTGTAAATCAATCAGTAGGTACAGCAAAAATAATTAATTCTATTATTCCAAGTTTTAAAAATATTTATTTTGATAAATTAAAAAAAGTAGTAAAAGCTATTACACAAAGCAAAAAGGTGAGTACTAAGCTAACTGAAAGTGTTGAAGATTTATTATCTTTAGACGATTTTGGAGGGATTAGAGATTATTTGGATAAAGTAATAAAACAAATAAATGGTTGTTACAAAAATGGTTATTATGATGCTTGCGCAGCAATGATGAGAAGATTGATTGAATCACTTATAATTGAAACTTATGATAGTAATGGCCGATTATCAGATATTAAAGATAAAGGAGAAATCATTACACTTGAAAAACTAATAGGAAAACTTACTAACCATTTTCATATTACAAGAAATGTCAAAAAAACACTTGATATTGTTAAAATGCTTGGAGACACCAGTTCCCATAATTGGAGAGTGAATTTATCGAAGAATAATATAGATGATATTAAGAGTGAAATAAAAATAGCAGTTAAAGAATTGATAAAAAATATCAAATGAATTTAGCTTATCAAATCTTCAATATCTAAAATTTTATATTTATACAACTCTAAACACATCTTTTAAGCATTTTTAGTTTATAACTCGGCAACTGCCACAATTATTATGATGCAGTTCTTAATTGTTACAAATAATTATATTGAGTATAATTTTAAAAAGTTATAAATTAAGGGACTTATGGTTATAAACTCTTTCAGAGAACATTAAACTGTAAAACCAATCAAAGCAATAAAAATAGTCTTATCCTTTTAAAATATTCTGCCACATATCCAAAGATAAGCTGAAGAACAATTGTACCTATAGTTGATAAATCTAAGACAATAATATAATATTTTCACATCATACAAATTTTTTTAAAATTATAATATTATAAAAAGGGCCTCATCATGAATGAAAAAAAACAAAATTCAAAGCTTAAAGACACTAAGAAAAAAATAGAAAGTAAAAAGAAAGAAAAAATAATAACTCCTCAAAAAAGACCTATATCTATTTTATTAGTTTCACTTCTTGGTGGAGTATTTTTGTTGTTTTTGCTCAATTTTATTTTTGCAATTGGTAATCCTCTTTCTAATACTTTTCTATGTTTAACTATTTTCACTCCCATTTTTTTTATAATTTCTCTTGTGCTTCTCCTTATTAATAAAAGAAAAAATAAAAGAAGAACTAATTATTTTATTATATCTACAGCAATATTAGCAGTTTTACTTATAATCTCACCGGTTTTTGCAGTTCTTACTGCGGACCCTTATACAACAGCAAATGGATATTTTGAACAAAAAAGATACGAGTCAGCAATAGAGGAGTATCAAGAAGTAATTAATAAAAGTGAAGATGAAGATAAAATTATTGATTCTAAAAATAAAATAAAAGAATCGGAAGCTTACATAAAAGAGACAAAAGGATATATGGCAAAAGGCGATGATTATTTTAGCAAAGAGCAATTGGGGAAAGCATTGTCTGAGTATGAAAAAGCTTACGAGATTTATCCTTATTTGTCGGGCTTGAAACAAAAAATAGCTGTGGCAAAATCTGAAAAGAAAAAACAAGAAATAGCTGAAGCTGAAGCACAATTAAAGATAAATGAAAAACTAGATAATGCTAACAATTTATACAGTCAGAAGAAATATGAGGAAGCTCTTGAGAAATACGAAGAAATTTTATCATTGGATAGAAAGAATACAGAAGCAGAAAAAAAGATTGGAATAATTGAAGATATTATTAATGAAGTAGAAGAGATGCTAAATGAAGGGGACGAATTATTTAAAGAAAGGGAGTATCAGAAAGCTCTATTTATTTATGAACAGGTGGAAGACTTATACCCAAATTACCCACAGATTGAACTAAAAATTTCACAGTGCGAGAGCGCCTTAAAGGAAGAAAAAGAGCTGGAAGAAGAAATTGTTCAAGAATCTGAAATAAAATTTTCTTTTGATGATTATATAGAAGAGTCAAAAGTTAGAGAATATAAAATGATCGAAGAAGAGGAAATAAGTCTTAAAGCATTAGGAGATAAGCTACTTTCAGAATATACTACAGAAGAAATTGAAAGATTACCTAAAAATTATAGAATGAAATATTCAATTACTATACCCCATGACATTATAGAGGATGAACTCAAATCAACCTTATCACAGATAATTAAAGAAAAATCTACCGAAAACTTCGAAATAGATGAGATTGTTGTCTGTGCTTGGTATTTTGAAGAATCTGTAGGCCAGACTGCAGCCATGGGAAAAGCCGAGTGGTGTCCTAATGGTGAATGGGGAGGACTCTCTCCAGAGATAGCGGAAAGTGATATTAGGAATTCATATAAAATCATTTTCTCTATTAATATTCAAACATATGAAGAGGAAGAAAAATATGGCCTAACAGAATCAGTAAGAATGCAGGCTTTTTATGATTTAGTAGAACTTCAGGACTCAATACCATTTGATGACCCAGAATGGGAAGAAAAAAATGATGAAGCATATACAATAATTGCTAAAAACTACGGGATTACCAGAGACCAAATGTTTGAGATAGGAGTTGAAGGTGTAGTAAAGGGGTGGCCTATGCCTGATTTACCTGCTGAGTAAAAAGAAAATCAAAATTTCTGGTTACGAAGTTAATAATACTTTTATAAATTCATCATATAGTTATTATTATATTTATACTTATCCCTAATATATGAACCCAGGAATGAAATTTACTATATTCTTGAATATATACAACCTTAAACACATCTTTTAAGTATTTTTAGGCTATAACTCGGCTTACATATCTATTAATTAAGTAATAATTAAGTAATGATTTATATTGGGATTTTGCTCCTCCAAGATTTGGGTTCGATAGGATATTTTGAAAAAAATTACTTGGTTGGTATAAAATTAGTTTTATCAGCCTATAGACCTAATTCGTAAAGTTCATTTTTTCCCATATAAAAATGTAAAAGGTTTTCAACTTTATTTGAGTTAATTTTTTATTAGTTCTAATGAACCAAAATTAAGAAATATATAATGGGCAAAATAGTTTAAAATTTTTTATTATTGATTTTTACTTACTGAATAGTAATATGAAAATAATAAAATAAAGACTATTATAATAACTATTTTTATTATTGTTATAAAATTTATAAAAAATGTATGATCTTAGTAAAAATTTTTTATCTAGCGAAGTTACTTATGAAGAATATGAAAAATGTAAAAAATTAAAAAAAAGATTAATTAAGGAATATAGAGGTAAAAAATTAGAAGATGTGATTGAAGGAGAAGTATTTAATACCGAGAGTGGAAGC
>JAHLWJ010000235.1 GCA_019057975.1 Promethearchaeota archaeon
GAACTCTTAGATATGGAGAGAGCAACATGTTGCCCAGCTCCGGGAGTATTTCGATCTTTTAATAAAGTTGATTGGATGGTAGCAGCAGCAAGAAATTTATGTATAGCGGAAAAGTTAGATGCCGATATTTTGACTGTATGTAATGGATGTTTTGGTACACTTCAAGAAGTCAATAAACATTTGAAAGCAAACGAGGAACATCGAATTATGGTAAATGAAAAATTGAAACTTATTGGCGATTACGAGTTTAAGGGAACGATTGATGTGAGACATATAGCGGAGGTGCTAGGCTATGAGGTAGGTCCATGGGGGATTGAAGATCACATCGTTCGAAAAGTAAATGCGCGAGCAGCGATTCATTATGGGTGTCATTTTCTGAAGCCTACAAGGATTAGAGAGATTGAAAGTTCAGAAGGACCAACCATTGTTGAAGAATTTGTTGAGGCATTGGGTATTGAATCTGTGAGGTTCAAAGAACAACTGACTTGCTGTGGTGCTGGTGGTGGATTAAAAGCTTACGATAGTACAGCGAGTATGACTATTTTCGGAGAAAAAATGAAGAATATTGATGAAGTGAAACCAGATTTTATACTTGATATTTGTCCATTTTGTCATCTACAATATGAGACAGGTCAAGATTATCTAAACAAAAATAAAAGTTGTAATTATGATTATCCAGTTATTCATCTTTCCCAACTTACTGCTTATTGTATGGGTATGGATCAAGAATTTATTGGTCTTCAATATCAGTTAATGGGTAGAGAGTATATTTTTGGGGGAGAAGAATTAGAAAAAGAAGAGGAGGTAATTTAACTTGACTGTAAAAGAAGGAAAAGTTAAAGAAACCGAACGTTTAGGGGAAAAGGTTGAAACTGAGGAAAGCGAAGAACCACGAATCGGTGTATTCGTGTGTCACTGTGGACACAACATTGCCGGAACTGTGGACGTTGCTAAAGTTGCGGAATATGCATCAACATTACCAAATGTAGTAAAAGCAGAACACTATATGTTTATGTGTTCTAAGCCAGGAGTTCAAATGGTTAAAGATTCTATCGAGGAACTTGGAGTCAATAGAACTGTAGTTGCTTCATGCTCTAAAAATCAACATGGTAAAACATTTGCTAGAGCAATTGAAGAAGTTGGCTTGAACAGACATCGTCATCAACAGGTTAATGTGAGAGAGTACGATAGTTGGGTTCATCAAAAAGAGAAAGAAAAGGCAACTCAAAAAGCTATGAGACTCGTTGAAGCAGGAGTGAATCGTTCAAGGAAATTGGAAGATGTCGAAACAAGGAGAATACCAACCACAAAAGCAGCATTGGTCATTGGTGCAGGGATAGCTGGTTTACGATCTGCCTTTGATATGGCAGAGTTAGGAATTCCAGTAGTTCTAGTCGAAAAAGAATCTACTATAGGAGGTCATATGACTCGATTGAATAAAACATTCCCAACTTTAGAATGTCCACAGTGTTCAATATCTCCGCTCACCAATGGTGTAGCGAATCATCCCTTAATAGATCTTTATACGAATGCTCAAGTTAAAAGCGTTGAAGGCTCATTAGGTAATTTCGAAGTTGAGATTGAAATAAAACCAAGGTATGTCAAAGATAATTGTACTTCTTGTGGCGAATGTGCGGTAAATTGTCCTGTAGAAGTACCAAGTGAATGGGATATGGGCATGTCAATGAGGAATGCTATTTACAAAGCTTATCCTCAAGCAATACCTGCTACATATGTCAGAGATAAAAAAAGTTGCATTGAATGCAATACGTGTGTTAATATTTGCCCTGTTCAAGCGGTTGATTTTTCTATGGAAGCAGAGACGAAAACTGTAAAAGTTGGTTCAATCATTGTTGCTGCTGGATATAAAGAATATGATCCTTCTGAAATTGAACCTTATCATTATGGTCAAGAAGGATATGAAGATGTGATTACACAATTGAAATTAGAGAGAATGTTATCTCCAACTTCGCTCACTAATAGTCAAGTACTAAGACCTTCAGATGGAAAAATTCCTGAAAGTGTTGTTATAATCCAATGTGTAGGAAGTAGAAACGACCAAGTAGGTAATAAATATTGTACTGGAGTATGCTGTAAGTTTGCTATCAAAAATGCCAGAATTATTAAAGAAATGTATCCTGATACTGATGTAACAATATGTTATATTGATATAAGAACTCCAGGATTAAACTTTGAAGAATTATACAAATCTGCTCAGGAAATTGGAGTTAGATTTATTCGAGGAAGGCCATCTGAAATTGTTAGAGACCCAATTTCGGGAGAGTTAAGAGTAATTGTTGAAGACACATTAAGTCAGACCCCTTTACAATTGAAAGCAGATTTAGTTGTACTTTCTGCTGCTATGGTCCCACCTGAAGGAATTGGTCCACTTGGCTCTAAGCTTCACGTTCTGAGATCACAGGAGGGATTTTTAAAAGAATTTCATATAAAAATGAATCCTACTTTAAGTAGTAAGGGAGGTATTTTCCTAGCCGGCGCAATCCAAGGACCTAAAGACATTTCTGAGACGGTAGCTCATGCTGGAAGTGCTGCCGCTTTAGCAGCTGCTCCTTTAGTTAAAGGATATATTGAAAAAGAAATGTTAGTTCCTTCCATAGATTACGATTTATGTGTAAATTGTGGTCTTTGTAAAACTGTTTGTGCCCCGGCAGCGATTGATATTGATAAAAAGGGAATACCTGCTATAAATGAGATTGCTTGTAAATCTTGTGGGATGTGCATGCCCGTTTGTCCTACAGGGGCAATTCAGTTAATAAATTTTAGTGATGATCAATTACTAGATGAAATAATCGCCGTATCTGGTGGAGGTGCTGTTTGCGAATGAGCGAGTATGAAACTATAGATGAAACCATTCAAGATAAAATTCAAAATCTAGTGGTTTTCATGTGTAACGAATGTGGTCAAGGTTCTGCTAATACTGCAGGTGTAGCTCGAATGGGTTATGATCCCGCAATTAGAATTATACGAGTTCAATGTACTGGTCAAATTGGTCCTATACAAATTATGGATGCATTAAATAATGGTGCTGATGCTGTTGCATGTGTTGGATGTTGTTTAGGTGCTTGTCATTTTTTTAATGGAAATGTTTTATCAATGCACAGAATAAAATTGATGAAAAAATTGTTTAAGGAATTAGGATATAGTGATCAATTTGTTAATCAATACACTTCTAGGGCTGCTGAAGGTGAAACGGCAGTAGGAGATTTTGAAGATATAGTAGATAGGTTATCAACAGCAATTAAAGAGGAGGGGACGATAAAAGATGGATGTTAAAATTTTTCAATTTAATGGCTGTAATAAATGTTTTAACGAATCTTTGTTATTGAAGTTAGAATCAGATTTAAATGTCGAATATATCAAAGATCCTAAAACATGGAAAGAAGAAAAAATAGAGACAGCTGTAATAACTGGCTATGTGCTCACAACTGATAAAGAATTGCTCAGTAAGATAAGATCTAAGGCAAATAAAGTAATAGCTTATGGTAGTTGCACTGTTACTGGTGGAGTTTTTGCTTTAGCAAACCAGCATGGACATAATATTAGTCCTTTAAAGGATTTAATTGATCATATTATTGAAATTCAAGGTTGTTTAGGAGAAGTTGATGAATTAAAATCAGTGATTAATGGAGAAGATTTAATGAAGCTAAAAAAGCTATGTGATTTATGTACTCGAAAAGCTACATGTCAATACTTAGATAAGGTACATCGCCAAATTGAACTTGAAGATGAGGAGACTTGTTTTAATGACTTAGGATTTCTCTGTAATGGGTTTGTCTCTCGAGAATGTAAAGAACGATGTATTGACTATAATACACCATGTAGAGGTTGTAAGCAATTAATTGAAAGACCAGGAATCCGTATGCTTGGCATGTTTGGAACACTCATGGGAAACATTGAAATTGCTACAGAACACTCTGTTAAAGGGGCAACAGATAAATTAGCTGATGAAGATGATGATGTAACAAGAAGTTTACCAGATATCCTTGGAAATTTCTTTAGATTTACATTAACTACCTCTGGTTTACCTAAAGGAAGAATTCCATCTTCAGGTACCTTATTAGAAGATTTATTTACTGGAAGATTAATTGAAGAATTACCATTAATTTCAGGCCTTTTAGGAGGCGATAAATCAATTTCACTCACACTTAAAATAATTGAATCATATGAAAAAGCTAATCAAATTGAAGTCAGTGAACAATCCAAGAAATATAGAGAAAAATTGCTAAAATTAGAAGAAAAATTGCTCGAAGCAATTGAAAAAGAAGACGCGAAACAGTACAAGGAAATCACTGAAGAAATTCGTCAGATTGCTGGAAATATGAATTTATCAAACGTATTTTTTGGCGGATTCAAATCAAAAATAAACGAAGAGGATAATTTTGAGGAATATAAAACCCAAATTTTTGAAGTGGTTGAGGGAACCTATAAAAATGGTTCAGTAGAATACAGCATAGATTCTGAAGGAAGAATTGAAGAAATAAAAATTAGAGAGGGATAAACATGAGTTTTGAATTATTGAAGAAAGAAATTATTGATGCTGGACTGTGTCAAGGATGTGGACTATGTGTTGGATCGTGTAAACACATAGAAATGGAGATTCTACGCCCAACAATTAAAGATTATTGTATTCTTGAAAGAGATGGACAAGATTGTGGTAAATGCTACCAGGGTTGCCCGCAGGTTATTCAGAAAAAATTTGAGCAAAAGCAACCAAAAGCTATTTATTCATTAAGAAGCAAAAATCCTGAAATATTAGCAAAAGCAGCAAATGGTGGTGTTGTCACCACATTAGCTAAGAATTTATTAGAAAGTCAATCACTTGCCGAAATTGTGATGGTCCAAGATGTTGAGGAAAAACCTCAAGCTGATATTGTTTCTGATCCAGATAAAGTTGTACAAACAGCAGGGGTTGTCTATGGTCGCTCAGGAGTTCTAGAAAAATTAGTAGATTTAGTAGGAGAGACTTTCGAACCAGTAGGGATTGTCGGAGTTCCGTGTGAAATGCGAGGTGCTGCTGAACTGGAAGTTGATATGAATCGAGATATACTAAAAATTGGCTTATTTTGCAATTCACATATGAGAACCGAGCAAACTGATAAGGGATTGGTATGTTCTCCCTGTTGTAATGGTTGTCCTTCAGGTGTAAACGCCCAGGGATATATTTCTTTAATAAGACAGGGAGAATATCAAGAAGCAGTAGATTTAATTCGAGAAAATAATCCACTTCCGTCTATATGTGGAAGAGTTTGTACAAATGAATGTGAGCATGCATGTACTTTAATTGGAGATGATCATCCAGTAGCAATTCGGGAATTAAAGAAATTTGTCACCGAATGGGAAATTGAACAATCGAAAAAGACTGTTTCAAAATCTAAGAGTAAAACTAAAAAGAATGCAAAAAAGGTTGCAATTATTGGATCCGGCCCAGCTGGATTGACAGCAGGATACTTTTTGAAAGGAATGGGGCATGCACCAACTATTTTTGAAAAAACAGATCAGACAGGAGGAATGCTGAGATTTGGAGTACCACAATTTAGATTACCTAACTATATATTAGATTATGATGTAAATATGATTAAAAACTCTGGAGTCGAAATTGTTCTTAATAAGCCATTAGGGCCAGAAATGACTATTGATGATTTAAAAAATGATGGATTTGAAGCAATATTCATAGCTACTGGTCAATATAAACCTCGAACATTGCATCTAGAAGGAGAAGATCTGCCCAATGTACACGTAGCAATTAAATATCTTATGGATCGAAAATATCGGTACTGGAAAAATAAAGAAGAATTCAAGGGAAAAACGTTAGGAATAATTGGTGGAGGCTCTGTTGCAGTAGATGTTGCTCAAACAGCTCTCAGATTGGGTGCTAGTAAAGTTCATCTTGTTGATATTATGTCTGAAGAACAACTTGAATTAGTATTAAAAGAAATCCCTGAAAATGAAATTGAGTTTATGGAACATCACTTCACTACATCAACTTCAAAAATTACTCAGAGTGATGATGAAAAATTATTATTAAATTGTTATAAAATTAAATGGGGAACTCCTGATGAAACTGGGAGAAGACCATTGAATAAAGTCAAAGGTTCTGATTATAAAATCCCAATAGATTCTATTGTAATTGCGGTAGGTCAAGCTGTAGATTTTGATCAAATTGACATTGCTACAGATAATAAACTAGAAAAAGAACGAAATAAGATTAAAGTAAATGAGGTCACATTTGAAACGAACATCCCAGGAGTATTTGCTGGGGGAGACATTATTAATAACTCGAAAGCAGTTGCAATCGCTGCAATCGCACATGGAAAAGAGGCTGCAATTTCACTTGACAGATATCTTAAAGGTGAGAGTTTAATAGAAGGAAGGTATAAGCAAGATAAAATGTTTTTTAGAGGTCCTAAGAAACCACCAAAAGATTATTCACCAAAACCAGAAACATTAGATGATGCCACTGAAGAAATAGCTTGGAGTTTTGAAGAAATAGATCAAATGTTTGATGAAGAAATGGCTCTACAAGAAGCACGTAGATGTCTGAGCTGTAATCATTTCTGCTCCCATTGCCAAGATTTTCCTGCTATTTATTCTGATTTAACTGCGGGTGAAGTTGGATCTCAAAAAGGGTACACAACAGTGGTAGTATGGACTGACAAGGGAAAAGAGATCGTAGAGACCGCAATTAAAAATGGCTTATTTGAAGAGGGGGAAGTAAATGAGGAAGAATTAAGTAAAGCAATTAATCTTAAATCAAAAAGAGAGCTCTTAACTTTTGAAAAGACACCAAGACAACAAGTTCTAGATTATATTACTCTTCAAGGTCCAACTACAATTAGCGATATGACTGAAAATTTAAATTTAGAACCTATAAAAGTACGATATGAAGCCCTTCGATTAACCCAATTAATGCAAGTCGAGATGAAGGTTGATCCA
>JAHLWJ010000030.1 GCA_019057975.1 Promethearchaeota archaeon
TGACACAGTAGAAAAACCTTTAATCTCTATTGTAATCCCTATGTATAATGAAGAGAACTCTATTAAAAAAGTAATTAAAAAGATACCAAATCACGGATCATATGAATTAATTGTAATTGATGATGGTTCTACTGACAATAGTATTAAAAAAGTCAAAGAAATAAAAGAAAGAGACATTCAGATTATTCAACATGAGAAAAATCAAGGTTATGGTGCATCGATTTTAACTGGTTTTAATTATGCTACTGGGGATATAATTGTAACAATGGATTCTGATGGGCAACATAATCCTGAAGAAATCCCTAATTTGATTAAGCCTATCAGTAATAATCAAGCTGAATTTGTTGTTGGATCAAGATATTTAGGTAGATCCAACTATAAAATACCTCTTTATACTCTTGTAGGAGAGTATTTTATTTATTTATGCTTACGGTTTTTATATCATCAAAAAGTTAGAAATAATCAAGGAGGATTTAGAGCATTTAGAAAAGAGACAGTTAAAATATTTAAAAATATAAAATCTAATGGAATGGGTTTTACTACTGAATTATTATTTAAAGCAGCCTATCAAAACTTAAGGATTATAGAAATCCCAATTTCTTTAAATTCTCGAGAAGTTGGAACATCCTATGTGAACCTAATTAGAATTTTAAAATCAGTTTCTTTATGTATTATATTTTATACTATAAAGAAATTCAATTTAAATGTAAATCGGTTTTTTCTAAAGAAAACCATAAATTATTTCTATAAAAAAGTTAAATATATGAAAATCTTCCAATAAAATATGAATCAATATAAGATTGTTGAAATTCCTGTTTCTGTAAATCCTAGATAATTTGGGAATTCTTATGTAAATCTTATTAGAATTTTCAGATCTATATCCTTATATATCATAAACTATACCCTAAGAAAATTTAATTTAGAAGTGAATAGATTATTTCTTATAAAATTATTAATTACTTTTAAAAAAATTTAAACATAAAAAGATTTTTTATTAGATAATTCAAAATTTTTTTTTCTTATAAGACAATAAATCTAAATAGGATTATAAGATCAATCTCTGTATGTATATTTTATTAAACTTTGAGCAAATTTAAGTTAAATATAAATTGATTATTTCCTAAGAAGTAAATATTTTTTTTTATGAATATATTAAATCTGAAAGAATTTTTATTAATAATAAAAGAATTTTAATACTGATAAGAAATATATTACAAAAGAAATTTAATCCAATTTAGATAATAATGGGATTTAGATTGAATATTGGCTTTTTATATTTACATTCTCCTGGAGAAAGTATGGGTTCTATTAATAGGGTTAAATGTTTATGCTCAGGCTTAATTAAATTAAATCACAAATGCTATGTTTTCTCTCCCTATAATTACTATGAAAATTGGGGCCCATTAGTTAAATTCATAAATATAGCTGGTATCCTTTCAAAAGGACAAATATCTAAAAAAATTTATCAAATAATCAGAAAGATAATTAATACACAACATATATCTCGATTTACAGTATTACAACCAAATATACTAAATTTTATGATAAAGAAATTAGCAAACGATTTTTTACAAACAATTAAAGAAAATTCCTATACTCTTGATTGTATTATTGGTGAACAAGAGATTGCTAGTCTAATTCTCATTCGTTTAAAGAACAAAATAAATATCCCTATTATTGCTAATTATCATAATTACTGGCCAGAAGAATTAGTAGAACAATCTATAATTAAAAGAAATAACAAAATTTATCAATTTCTTGCTAATTTAGAAAAAAAGATTTTAGTTCACTGTAATTTAGTAATAACAAATGGAGAATACATACGGAAATTCTTAATTAAGCAATTTGGAGACAAATATAAACTTAAAATATTATCAATACCAATTGGGAGTTATCCAATTTTAAATAAGCCTAAAAAAAAAAGTTATCCCCCAAAAATAATAAATTCAGGAATGGTAGTTCATAGAAGTAACCTTAATTTATTTCTTGAAAGCATTCCATACATTATTGAGCAGTTTCCAGAATCACAGTTTTATATTACGAGAAAAGGTGAAGAATTAAAGCAAATTATGAGAAAAGCAAAAAAGATGAAATTAAATATCAATTTCTATTGGAAAAATTCTTATCAAGAATTCATAGATTTGTTATCAAATTGTAATGTAGGAATGTTAACATCTTCATATGAACTAACAAGAAAATTAGGTGTTGCTACAAAAATTTTAGATTATTTAGCAGTAGGGGTGCCAATTGTGGGAAATAATATCGGTGGATGGACAGAAATTGTTTCACATTATAAAGTTGGGATTTTATCTAAAAACAATCCAAAAGATTTGGCTAAATGTATTATTTACTTACTTGAAAATCGTGATATTTGTTATCAACTTGGCCAAAATGGAATTAATCTGTTAAAGAATGAGTATAATTCCACAAAAATTGCTAAAAAATTAGTTACTAATATAAATCTAATTAATAATTAAAATAGTATAAGCACTATTTAAAATCATAAATTTTTAAATGTATTAGAAAACCTTTAATAACGGAATGGTCAAAATTTCTTGAATTTTTACCAGAATGCCAAGTAAGTGCCAAAATATCTTTAGATTATTGAATAGAAAGATTAAGATTTGATTCTAAGATTTTCTCTTAAAGGAAAATGATTTAAACTCAAATTTAAAATATGAAAAAAATATAAATTACATATTTATGGTTTTCGAGATAAAAATTAAAAAGCTTCTTAAAAATTTTAGCAATAACATTTGGAAAACAGCGACTGAACAGGCTAGTCTTAGAGCAAATTTTTATAAAGAGTTATATGACAAAATAAAAATTACTCCTATTCAAAATAAAGATGGTATTTTATTAGATGTTGCTGGAGGAGATCTCAAAAATGCTTTCAAATTTAGAAGAACTTTTAATAAAATCATTTCATTGGATCTTTCTTTTACTAAGGATTTAATTAAAAAGGCAAATTTAAATAATCTCAATTTAATTCTTGCTGATGGTCATAATATCCCCTTTAAGAGTGATTATTTTAATACAATAACTATGATTTCAGTGATTGAACATGTTAAATATCCTAAGGTCGTATTGAAAGAAGTAGTAAGGGTACTAAAATCAACTGGAGAATTAATCATACAATTTCCGAATAGATTGTTTCCTATTGAACCCCATACAGGTCTTCTATTTATTTATTATTTTCCATATTTTATTCGAAAAATAATTTTGAAATTTTTGGGATACGATTATTATCTAAACTATGTTTATGGTTTTCCAACGCCGAAAATGATCCATAATTGGCTAAAAAATAAATGTCATTTGAAAGGGGTTAAAGTTGTAATATTACCTGCTTTACTTGTGCCATCTCCAATCAGGTCTATATATAAAATACTTGTAAAAATCGGGATTCTAAAAATCATCCCACAAAGTTGGTTTGTACTATATATCAAAAAGTAGATTTATTTGATCCTAAATATATTATACCTTTAAACATACACAGAAGAGATAAAAAACATAAAACTCGGAATTTTTAAACAAATATAGATAGAACACAATTAGCATAATTCTAATCTGAAAAATCTTTTGATATTGCCTTTAAAGTACAATTTATTGAACTTAATTAATTAAAAATAATCTTCTCATTAGAGAAGGATATATCAGCTCTAAAGAATTATTTGAACTTTTTTTACTATCTTTTTATAACTAGATATAAAAGTGTTAATACTTAATTTACTCAATAAACATAAAGCCATGTTAACCACTTCTAATTTACAATTTTATTTATTTTAATAAATTTGTATATCTTTCTGATAGATTTTTCAGAATTTTTTCCCAATTGTATTCTTTCATAAGAGTCTTCTTTATATTATCCTTAAAATATTTAACCAATTCTGGTTTATTTCTTAAAATCATTATTTTTTCAACTATTTTTTCTACAGATGTATCGACAATAAATCCATGAATTCCATTCTTAAAAAATAAGCCTTCTGCCCCTTTTTTTGTAGTAATTACTGGTATATTTCCAGATAAATAATCAATAATTTTCGTTTTTACTCCAGATCCTCTTAAGATAGGAGCAATAGCAATATCCGCTGAATATATAAAATCCTTTAAATCTTCAACAAAACCTAAGAATTTCAAATTATCTTTATTTTTAAATGGCGGCATTTTTCCTGCTATTAATATTATAATATCTTTATCATTTATTAAAGGGGCAATTTTATCTTTAATCATATTGATAGCTTCGACATTAGCATAATTTAGAAAGTAAGATCCGTGAAAAATAACAATAAATTTATCTTTATCTATATGTAATCGAGCTCTAGCTTTTTCTTGCTTCATGGGATTTTCAAATATATCTTTTCGAATACCGAAAGGGCTTAAATTAATTTTTTCTTTTGGTGTATTATAAATTTCGATAAATTTTTTTTTGTCAAGGTAGCTAACTGCATTGACATTTTTTACAAATTTTAATGTATACTTTTCTAAAAAATAAATAAATCTTGGATAAAGAATTCGAAAGATTTTAGGAATTTTACTATCATATTTACCTATTTGATTTGCAAATATATATTCTACGTTATATGCATTATATGATACAGGAATATTTCTAAATAACCTTAAACAATTAATTCCATAAACATAGTCGACATGAATAAGATCAATCTCATGTCTCTTAAGTATTCGATTTATTTTCAAAATAAAAAATATGTTAAGATCAGTAATAGGAGTTAACTTAATTCCAGCAATTTTTAAATTCCTAAAATAATATGTCTTTATATCTTTTTTTAAAATTTGATTTTCTTTTTCCTTATAATCTTTAGGGTGCAAAACATAGACATCAAAATTGTCATGCCTATGAAAATAAATTAAATTATTGTACATTCTGCTAAAAGAAGCATGGTTGTCCGTAAAATAATTTAAATTGGCTGAAATAAATAAAATATTATATTTTTTGTGCTGCATATTTCTTTGTTTAATTTGAGAAACCCTTTAACATTTTTTTAGGGATAAACATTAAGAGATATCCCCTTTTTTCTTTTTATAAATTTTCTGAAATATATATCTTAATTGTTTCTAATCAATTATGATGTATAGTTTTTTTCTATATAAAATAAATCTTATTTCATAAAAACTGGATAAATCTAAATAAATTAGAAATAATTGAACTTGAAATGTTATTGCATAACTGAATCAATTCAAATTAAGATATTTATTATCTAAAAACTTCTAACGAAAATAAATAAAACTCGAGTCACTTTTAAAGAATAAAATTATTATTTTCAAAAAAAATAAAATTACTATGTATATATGTTTTGTCTCACCAAGATTCCATCCAATTATTGGTGGTGTTGAAACATATTTAAAAAATATTGCCGCTCATTGTTCTAAATTTATGAATATCTCAGTTATTACAAGTAATTTAAAGAATCCAATACATATATTCGAAAAACGGCATTATATTAAGAAAAGATATGATTTTATCTATAATAAAGTCACAATTATTAGATCTAATACGTTAAAAAATCCAATTCTAAAAATCCCTTTTTATTTTAACGATTATTTAAATAAGAAATTGGAAATCTTATTTGATTTTTTATTAAATCCTTTCTTATATAATCGCAAAACTAAAATTCCTCAGAAATTATCCACAAACATTAATAAGTTTCTCTTCTATCAAAGAATTTTTACTAATCCAAACTTTTTGCAAATATATAATATATTGAAAAAAATTCATTTATATGAAAAAATAGACATAGTTCATTCTGCTCCAATATATTTAACTTCTAATATCTATGCAGTACAGTTTTCAAATAAAAATCATATACCATTTATTTGTACTCCTTTTTATCACATCAACCCTTATACTGAAAAAATATTTTATCCTTCTTTTCAATATATTTTAAAAAAATCTAATGCAGTTATAGCCTGTACATTACTAGAAAAAGAGTTTTATCAACGTTATGGAATTGACGGTGATAAAATTCATATAATCCCTCCTGGAATAGACATTAATCAATATAAAAAGTCGAATATTGAAAAATTTAAACAAAAATATAATATTCCAAATAAATGTCCATTGCTACTCTTTCTTGGCAGAAGAACATATGAAAAAGGATTTCCTCAATTAATTCTTGCTCTAAAAATTTTAATTAGAAAATTTAAAAATATAAAACTGTTGATTGCAGGTGCAGTCACAAGAGATTTTCAATTATTTTTTAAGGATTTACCCAATGAATTAAAGAATCATATAATTGATCTAGGTCTTATTGATGATCAAGGTAAGATTAGCGCATTTTCTATTTGTGATGTATTTGTATTACCCTCTTTAGACGATGCCTTTGGAATTGTCTATTTAGAAGCATGGTTATTCAAAAAACCTGTTATTGGTGTTTTAGAAGGAAATGTAGCAGGATTAATTGATGATAATGTAAATGGTTTTTTAGTTCCATTTAATGATATTAAAACTCTCTCGTTTAAAATTGAAATTTTACTAAAAGATAAAAATAAAAGAGACGAATTTGGTCGAAATGGTCATCACAAATTAATGAGTAATTATGTTTTGGATATAGTTAATAGAAAGATTTTAGATTTATATAAAACCTATCTGTAATATTGATATAAAATTAGTAAAATACAATTGATTAATATGAATAAATTAAACCTGGGTTGCGGGAATGATATTAAAAAAGGATGGATAAATTTAGATGCCTTTAAAGGAGAAGGAGTTGATATTGTTCATGATTTGAATAAACTTCCTTTACCATTTGAAGATGAAAAATTTTATTTAATCTTATGCCAGGATATCTTAGAACACGTTAATTTTATTCCTTTAATAAATGAAATTTATAGAATATTAAAACCTAAGGGAATATTAAAAATAAGATGCCCTCATTTTACTTCAAAATTAAGCTATGAAAATCCTACTCATATACATCAATTCTCATTGAGAACTTTTGATTATTTTACTAAACATGAGATTTTTAAATATGACCGTGATGTTAAATTTTTCTCAAAAGTAAAAATACGCCGTATTACATTTAATAAAGGAAGTCTTTTTTTAAGAATATTTAATAATATATTAGAAAGATGGATTAATAAATCTGAAAAACGCCAAAATTTATATGAATCTTCCTTTTTGAGAATATTTCCAGCTATGAACATTGAAATTATTTTAATAAAATAGTTATATAATTGAAATGTTCCATCATAAAAAATTTAGATTTATGAATATTATTTCTCATAAACTATATCAGCTGATTTTTTAAGCTTTAAATAAAAAGTTGATTTCTAATCTTTGATTTATTTCAAATATAAATAACAAATTTTTGTCAGATTAATATTTTAAACGTGCAATTGTTCAAAGGAAGACGAATTGAATCATACAATAAAGGAAGTTAATAATTATTTGGTTAAATATATCATCAAAAGAACATTTATTCAATAAAATAATTCATATAACTATACTGACCGTTAATTGAGAATTTTATTCTATTCTTCTTTTTTTGAATATAGAGGAGGCGAAACTTATTATACTGAGGAAATCAATTCATTAATTAAGAATTATCCTAACGTTAAAATCTTAGTTTATTCCTATTTAAGTGGGAAAAATTGTGTAACTAGATATTCTAATAACATTTTATGGATTGAGAGAAGAACGTATAAAAATTTCTTATTCATAAAAGATATGATTAAAATTTTTACTAAATTTAAACCTACAATAATTCATTCAGTTTATGTTGTTCCATCAATAGTTATGGGATTTCTTGCAAAAATATTTAGAGTTCCTTCGATCCTTCATGGACGTGGAACAGACATAAATTACTTTCCTTTTATTAGTTTTAAATATTATATTTTAGCAAAAATAGCTTGTATGATTAATAAAAAAATCTTAACTGTATCTAAAAATATGAAACAAAACATATTGAGATTGAACAAATCAAAATTTAAAATATGTCATATTTATGATGGAGTTGATTTTTTAAAATTTAATCCAAAAAATAAGAATTACTATTCTAAAAACAGAACATTTGAAATATTACATGTAGGTAGATTTTCTCCAGAGAAATGTCATTTTTTAATTGTTGAGACATGTAAGAAATTAAGAGATAATAATTATAATTTTCACCTGACTTTAATAGGATTTGGTCCCCTAGAAAATCAGATTAGAAGTTTAATACAAAAATATAATTTAGAAAAATGGATTACGATAACTGGCTATGTCGATCATGAAAATATATCTAATTATTATGAGAAAGCTGATTTATATATTCAACCTTCAATTACAGAAGGAATGCCCATTTCCGTGTTAGAAGCTATGAGTATGAAGTTACCAGTTATATTAACAAATGTTGGGGGTATGCTTGAGTTGATAAAAAATAAAGGTGGTATTATAATTGAAAAGAATAATCTAGATCAATTATTTAAGACGATTATTTTATATATTAATAATTCACAAAAAGTAAAAAATGATGGGGAAATTAACAGAAAATATATCCTTGAAAATTTTAATTGGGATAAGCATGCTAAAAAGCTATATAATATATATTCTAAATTAATGAAATAAACATTATCTATGCCAGAAATAATTTATGAAATCTAAATATTTCCATTAGAAATTATGTGTTTGAAAATATTACTAATTGCATCTAATTTAATTAAAAACCAATAAATAATTGGTTAATCATATCATTATGTTTTGTATTTAATTTAAATAAAGATTTAAAAAATTTTGCATGAAATATGAGTATAAATTTCCTCTACATCACTTATGATTTTCCTCCTAAGGGAATGCAATCAGGTATTCGTGCTCTTGAAATTTCAAAAAGATTAGTTAAAAAAAAACACTGTCCAATTATTTTAACAACTAAAATTGAGAAAAATACTTTACTTAACCATTCCTTAATTCATGAAATACCTTATTCATTAAATATCCATAGAACTCCTTTTTTTGAAATTAAAAACAATTACATCTCATCTTTTTTGAACTTTTTCTTTAGATTTGATTTTTATATAGGATGGGTACCTTTCGCTTATTCAGAAGGTAGAAGAATTTTAAGTGAAAATAAAAATATCAAATTTATTTATGCCTCCGGACCGCCATTTCATACCCACATTATCGGATATCTACTAAAAAGAAAATTTCAAATCCCTTTAATTTTAGAATATAGAGATCCGTGGTCTTTTACGTATTACTATAAAAAAATTAAACATCGGTTGCAAAAAGATGAACAATGGTTAAATAGAAAAATCAATTTATCTCTTGAAAAAAGAATTCTTCAATCTTCAGACATGATAATTACTGTAAGCTCTGCTTTAATTTTATTCTTAAAAACCAATTTTCCTTCCATTAAAAATAAACCTCTATTTTCTATTACAAACGGATTAAATGTGCAAAAACTTGACAACTATGACAAAAACAAAGATGAAGAAATTATTTTTACCTTTACTGGAAGATTATATGGAAAAAGAAGTATTTTACCTCTCTTAACAATTATCTCTTATTTAAAAAAGGAGAACTTTACCAAAGATTTTAGATTTTCATTGAAAATATTTGGAAGGTACAACAAGAAAAATTTAGGAAATATAGTTAAAAAATTAGATATTGAGGATATAATGTATCTTGGTGACTTAATTCCAAGATCAGATGCTTTAAAGGAGATTAAGAGATGTGATATTGCGGTCCATATTGGAGAAAATATTAATTACCCAACAATAGCATTTAAAGTCTGGGATTATTTAAGTTGTAGAAAAAAAATATTATACTTAGGTCTTGAAAATTCTTATACAGCTAATTTTTTGAAAAGAAATGATTTTGGGATTATTATTCCTATAAATGATCTAATTGAAGGAAAGAAACGACTAAAACGTCTATTAATTGACATAAATAATAATAGATTCAATAACTTAATTCAAGATGAACAAATTATTAATTTTTCATGGGATAATAAAGCGACAATTTTTATTAATAAGATCATAAAAAATTTAGTTCCTAATTGTTGAAAATACAATTTGAAGATTATTATTGGGAAACTTATTTTAATTTTAAAGTTTAATTTTGATAATTTTAAGAATTAATTAACCATTTATGAATTTAAAAAAAAAATGGAAAAATTTCTATATTAAAATTGAAAATTCTGTAGGTCATCTGTACAATAAATTGCCAATCTTCCGTATTCATATAATTTTCTTCTATATAGTGTTGTTAAAAAATTTTGATATTGTATAATATTATGGTTAAATAAAACAAAATAATGTAAATTTTTTGATTTCAAATATTCAATAATTATAGGGACATTGAAAATAATATCTTCAATGTTAAATTCTGGTGCCCAAGAAAAATAAAGATTTTCAATAAAGACTTCCCAATTTGAATCTTTCATTGCTGTGCTAAAGTGAATTGACCCTAACTGTGAAATGTTACGGAACATTTTTAAATTTTGATATTCTGTAGTGTTAATATGAAGATTCCACTCATATTGATTTAAACCTTTATATCCTCCATTTGTATATTCAAAATCAATCGTAACTTGATACCAGGTATTTTCTTCATAGGGATAAAGTTTAACGTATTCCGTACCATTATAATAGGTAAAATAACCATTCCATAAATGTGGTCCATCAATACTTCTACTTGTAAAATTAACCCAAAACCTGCTACTATTACTAGTAGAATAAATTAAATATTTGATAGTCCCATATTGCTGCAATAAATTAAAATAAATATCTAAATTAGAATTTCCATTATTATTTTGATCTTTAAATTCTAAAAGGCTTTCATACCCATCTAATTCTTCTAAATATTCAACACTACAGTTAGAATCGTATTTATATGTAATATTCCATCCTTCATAATTGCCTCCAAAGTAATACAGCTCAGTAAAATTTATTAATGCATTCGGCATTTCCTCACTAAGAGAATAAATTGGATATCCAGGGTAATATGCAATATCAGTCAATGGCCTAAGTTGATAGCTATCGATTAATATATTCGAATTATAAGGAATATTTTGTGAAATCCATCCTATTACTTGAGCTTCATCATCATTAACATACCATTCATAATTATACCAATACATTCCACTCAATATTGTATTTGAAAGTGATAAAAAAATTATAATAGAAGTGGATGTTAAATTACGGGTTATCTTTAAATTTTTATTGGGATATTTCATAAGTCTTTTTGATTTAAGATATTGTTTTAACCTTATCAATCCTATTGAAGCAACAATCGAAATAGGAATTATGGAATAATACCAAATCCTAGTAAACCAATACCTCATAATATAATATCGATTAGATGGTATTGCTTGAGGCGGAATATTGGGATATTGTAACCAATTTTTAAATATTAATAATGATGCCAAACCAAATATGAAAAGTCCCCACATGAATAAAATAAAAAAAATTCGTCTATTTTCTTTAAAGCAAAAATAAGAAAGAAAGATTCCCAAAATACCAATAAATCCTATATTCAAAAATATGAGATCTACATAATAAGTAAAGAAATTATCTCCTAATAAAGAATTATTATAAATGAGATATAAATATTGAGGTATAATCTCTCTAAATATAATAAAATTTATTTCTAATAGTATTAACACATAAAAAATAAATAAAGACAATATAAAAAGAACCTTTGGTTTAAAATTTTTTATAATAGCACTTTTGAATTTAAAACAAGTTTTATGGCTTCTTAAAACAAATTTTTTGTAAATCTTATAAATAAATATAAAGAATAAAAAAGATACAATTAAAATTGAATAGATTAATAATGCATTTAAAAAATTTATGGTGGTTACTAATTCAACTTGAATAGCTGAGGGAGCTCCTAAAAATACAGCCAGATATCCTAACGGAATCCAGCTATAAAAGAATCTCGATAGAATATCAAAAAAAATGAAAAATATTATAGAAAATAAGAAAAAAATCAAGAAAAATTTAAAACCCTGGGTTTTTCTTATCGAAAATAGAGAATATATAATAATTAGTGATATAGCTGGTATAGCTGGAAAAAAATAAATCATATAACTTTGTAACAGAAACAATGCTGCTAGTATTATGATAATAAATTCCTCGGTTTTAAAAATTGATTTATTTCCTGATCTTTTAAAGGTTTTGACGATAATAATAAATAAAGCCATTAATATAAATAATGAAAAAAAGGCAAAACTTCTAAAACTAAAAACAAAAATTCCTTGAAGTATTAATTGATTTGTACCTCGTCTTGAGGGTGAATTAAAAATATAAAATAATCCAGAAAAGATAACAAGCAAAATTGTAGATAAAATAGCATAGCTCTCATTTAAATCATGTAAAACAGCTTTCATAAATAGATATATTGAAGTTATGAATAAATATAAAAAAGGAAATAACATAGCATTAATATTGATATAGGGAATTCCACTTAAAATGCTTAAACTAAATGAAGTATACCCCCAATATACGGAATAATTAAATAAATCATAGCTAGGGGTCAAATCTGAACGTCCTATAATATAGGCATAATTAATCCCCCTATACATATCACCAGGTATAAGATACTTTGAGGATGTATGAAGGCCAAGTGCGATAATTATAATGCCTAAAGCTATAAATAAAATAAGAAATGAATTTTTGGATATATTTATCGTTGTGCTCTTTAACTTTAAATTATTTTTCCACTTGAGTTTCTGAATCACTAAATCAGAAATAAATAAAACTATAATAATTAGAAATAAAATATACGTAAATAATTCTCTTTTTAATCCAATATAATCAAGGATAAGAGTTGAAGTTCCCAAAAACATAAGAGATATTAGAGGATACATAGTTATTTTTATAAAAAAAGGTTCTATATTAAATCTCTCGTGGAGTGTGCTTTTAGGGAAAATAATTTTAAATATATTTGCCCCTGGAAGAAATAGGCATCCAATAATAAAAACAATAGCCCTAAGGTAATTAAAAAATCCTATTTGTCTCCAATCTATAATTGATTCAGAAAAAGAAATTGGTTGAATGAAAAAAGTTATGATCATAAAACACATTAAAATGATTTTTACTGAATTTTCATCTAAAAATTTAAACTTAAATAGTATTTTAATACTTGCCCCACCACGATTTAAATTTATGAAGAAATAAAAAATTCCAATAATCACTATAGCAAAACCAACTAATTGAATAATTGGAATTTCCAAATTATTAGGAATAATATATAGACTAATTAAAAAAAGAAAATACAGAATAATAAATATAAAAATACATGTTAGTATAATGAAAATACGGAAAAGATTTCTTTTTTCTCTCAATCTCATTGCACATTGATAATTAATCTTTAATTAAAAGATTTATTTGGTTAATATTTATTAGAGCTTTATATCATTATAAGAAAAGAAACGAAAAAGAATTATTATTTAATTAATATATTAATTTTTGAAAATTCTTTTATATCAAAATGATTTAGATGTTAAAACATTATCTTGGAATAATTTATAGAGAATTGAATAGTAATGTAAAAATTTTATCTATAAATAAATATATACACGCTTTGTTTAAGACATTAAGACTTAACTCTCCCATAAAGTGGCTATTTTATAAAATTGATAGATATTTTCTACAGGTATCAAAAGAAAAATTAAAAATTTTTTCTCAATTTATAAAAGAGGGTGATTTAAGCTTTGATATCGGAGCATGGCAAGGTGAATACGTTGAAATGTTTTTAAAATTGGGGGCAAGAGTAATAGCTGTTGAACCTCAACAAAGATGTGTGAAAATCCTTAAAATTTTATATGGAAAAAATAGGAAAGTAAAGATAATTGGAAAGGCAGTAGGAGAAAAATCTGGTCGGGGAGAGATTGCATTATGCTTAAAGCAAACACAAAAAGCGACAATGTCTTCCCGATTTAGAACTGAGAGTAGACATGCTAAAATATGTAATTGGACGATAATGCAACCCGTCTCGATAACAACTTTAGACTCATTAATTCAACTATTTGGAATTCCAAAATTTTGTAAGATTGACGTTGAAGGTTTTGAAGAATCTGTATTAAAAGGATTATCATATCCAATTCCATTTATCTCATTTGAATTTCATAAAGAGCTATTAGATATTGTAAAGAAATGTTGTGATCTCCTCTCCGTTATTGGAAAAGTTAAGTACAATTGCATTATTAACTCCTCAAATTCAATGGAGAAATTTTTATTTCCAAGATGGTTAAACGAAGAGGAATTATATAATGAACTAAATTTTCATAAAGATAAACTTTTATCTGGTGATATTTATGCCAAATTTATCAAAAATGAAAATTAATAGATAATTTTTCATGGTTCAATAATAGTTAAGAAAAAAATTAAATATCCTGATTGAACTGCTGAATAAAATAATTAGGTTTAGGAACCTATTTATTAAACATATTTTCTAAAAATTATTAAATATTTTAAAAATTATAAAATTAAACTGAAGAATATTATAGAATTTGAAAATGTCTTCGGATATGTTGTATAAAATTTCTCTTAATATAGCTAATCTACTTTATATCTATTTAAATGGAACTGAATAGAGGTTTCCAATGAAATTTTTTTTCTTTTTTTCAAAAAAAGAGCAAACAAAAAACACTAATAATAAACTTTATACTTTGTCTAAAGTTAATGATGATAAGAAAATTTGGCATTAATCAATAATTTAGAAATATTAAAAAATTTGTTATTAAATCGAAATGCTGAAAACAATATGGCAAAATATATTAGAAATATGTAATATATATACGAAATTCTCACATTCTAAGGTTTTATTTTATAATTTAGTTAAATTGGACAATAAAATCTTTCCTGATATATATCATTTAAAGGCAGCAATTGAATGGTTATGTAGAGCGCAAGATATAACGAATTGTGGTGGTGTTTCTTATGGTTATTCATTTAAGAAAGGGTGGTTACCACCATATCCTGAAACGACTGGATATATTATTCCTACTTTTTTACAATCGGCATCATTTTTAAGGAATCAAACATATATTAAAAGAGCTGAAATCATGGGGGATTGGGAGATAAAAATTCAATTGACTTCAGGTGCTGTGAGAGGAGGTATGGGTATTAACAGTTATCCCTCTATTTTTAATACTGGTCAGGTAATTTTGGGTTGGATATCGCTTTTTAAAGAAACTAAAAAGAAAAGGTTTTTAAAAGCCGCAATAAGAGCAGCTGAATGGCTCTTAAAAGTTCAAGATAATGATGGTAAATGGAGTAAACATACATTTATGGGTATCCCTCACGCTTATCACACACGAGTAGCTTGGTCTCTTTTAAAGGTATATAAATATATTTGTGATGAAAAATATAAACAAGCAGCTGAAAAAAATATTTTATGGGTATTGACCCATGTTAAAGAAACCGGATGGTTTAAACATATGGGTTTTGAAACAAAAGAAATACCTTTTACACATACCATCGCATACACTTTACGAGGTTTATTTGAGTCTTCTTTTTATTTTGAAAAAGATATTAAACAAAAAATATTAGATATTATTCAAAAAGCAGCTAAAAATATATTGATGAAATATAAATCGGGAAAGAAAAATTTATGTTATTTACCAATGTACATCCCAGGGAAATTGGATGAAAGATGGCAATCTAATGTAAATTATTCATGTCTTACAGGAAATATTCAGATATCTATTATATTGTTAAAACTATATAATTTAAACAATGATGTGCAATTTCTAAATGCTTCTTTACAAATTATCAATCAAATTAAAGCGATACAATCATTATCTTGTAAGAATATGGGAATAAACGGCGCAATTCCGGGATCATATCCTATATGGGGAGAATATCAAAAGTTTACTTATCCAAATTGGGCAACAAAATTTTTTTGTGATGCATTACTTCTCAAAAATAGAGTTATGATAAGTTGAATAATAAATTATAAAAAATAATTCTGACCTGCAATTTTATTTAAAAAAATAGGATGATTTCTTTTTTCCCTAATTGGTTATTTTAATCGATCTTTTATTAAATCAAACGGATATAAATTATTATTTTTTAACTGCTTTTCAGTTGAATAGATTGTAATCCCAAGTTTGACTAATTTCACTAACACATCAAAAAAATCTTTGGCATTTGCCCACCAAGAAGGAGCTTCTCCAATTTTTCCAATTTTTAATATTCCCAATTTTTCGTAAATTTCCCAAAAATAATCTCGAATAAAGGAATTTTCTTTTATATCAATTCTAGTTTTAGCTACCTCTGGGTCTAAAGGCTGCACGTTCACATTAATATGCTTTTTTTTTTCAATTTTACATTTCAACGTAAAAATTTTATCCACTTTCACCTTGAGAGGAAATTTATCACCCAATATATCTTCTAAATAGTGATATTGAGCGTTTATATGTAAAGAGACTCCAATTCCTAAAATTTTTCCACTAAATTCAAGAATTTTTTCCCAAGGTGAATTTACACCATAAGTTTTATTATCAATATGATGTGTGTTTGTGATTTCTTTAGCATGTTTTCCAATTGCTGATACTGAATGGGTTGGATGAATACTTCGACATATCCCTTTTCTTTTTAAAAAAGTCGATGGGATAGCTCCCAGATTTGTTTTACTTTTTTTCAAATCAAATATATATTTTTTATCAATACAGGTATTATACATAGTACCTTTATTTGAATATGTAGGGATAATCAATGTACCTTCTTTTCCAATAACATCTAAAAATGCATCAATAACAGCATCAGGTCCACCTTCAACATAACCAATACTCCTTAGGGAACTGTGTATAAATAACACATCTCCTTTAGTTATTCCGAGTGTTTTAATATCATTTATTAAATCCATGAGAGTAAAATGTTTGACTGAATTTTTTATTTTTTTTTTGAGCGAAATTTTTTTAAAAATTACTTGTTCCATTGATTTTATTTTTTTGAACAATTTGTATCAATCTCAATTTTTATTTAAATTAGAAAAGATATATTTCATTTTAAGTGGTTCTTTTTTATTGAAATTATAAATGAAATTAAACGTAATTAATTGAGCTTCTTCTTTTATTCCATAATATGAAGAATAAGGAAAATCTTCTTTGATTATTTTAAATCTTCTTATATTGGTTAATAATTCTAATTTTAAATTTGAATCTATAATTAAATAATTCTCGTAAACTCCTATTTGTATATTAATGGGGAAGTGGAAAAAACAAGAAATTTTAGTTTCTTTTTCAATTTTTTTAAGAGGAATTATAGTTTCAATTATTTTTAGCATAGTTAGATTATTCGATGCAATAATTTGACGTCTTACTAAAAATTTTTTATAACCGTTATGTTCAACAATTGCGCTAACTACATTTTTATATTGTACAAATTTTCGATGGATATTTGGAATCTTTTCCCAACTCCAAGTTCCTGAAATTTTAGCTTGATTTTGATTATTTATGGAAAGAATATTATGGGCTTTGCTAGAACGAAATAAATTTCTTTTATTAGATGAAATATTGTACATATAAGTTCCTGAATCTATTAAAATTGGCTTTCCTCTGAATGAATAAATTATATTTGAGATATCACTGTGGTCATGGCTAGACTTCTTAGGACCAAATTGACCCATATCAAAAAATAAAAAATTAGCTCTGTTTGACCAATTTGACTTTCCTATTAAATATCCTGACTTATGAAAATATTTAAAATTTTTTTTAACTGGTTCAAAAACTAGTTTTTCAAATTCATTATATTTGGTAATACCCATTAGTAATAAAACCAATAATCTAATGTCATCATTACAGTATAATTTGAAATCAGAGCGATTAAACAAAGCAGCACCTAAATTTAATAACCCTAAATTTATATTTTTTACCCCATTAAAAAAAATTAATGGAATAAAGTGTGCATCATCACTATCTCCAATTAAAGGTATTTTAGTATCTGGTTTTATTATAAATTTCAAAAATTCAAACATTCTTTCAATAATATTAATTTTATCTGGTGGAATTAAATCATATTTAGTTTTTATAAATAAAATAAAAATTTCAAGTACCATACGATGATAATGAGTAGATTGTTCAATATTTACTCCATCTTCTTGAATCTGTCTCTTGATTTGCCTCATTAAAATTTTCTTAGATTTTTTATACCACTTATTAATAGGTTTTATTGTTTTAAAGATGCTTGAGAATAAAAAGACAATAAATTGCTCCCCAATCGTATGATTGTATGTGTGTTTATTATTATTTAGTTTTATAAAAAAGATTTGTTGGTAAAGTGATTTAGCAATTTTTTTAAAATGTAACTCAGTTAAATATTTTGAATCTTTAAAAAACGACAATGCAAATATCCAATTAACCACTCTATGAGTTACTTCAAGAAAATCAATCCAATTAATTCCCCAATTAGGAGGATTTTTTTTAATCCAATCAGAAATTAAGTTATAAAATTTTTCAGAATATATCTCATCTTTCGTTATAAAAAATGCTAATCCTAATGTTACAAAATCCTGGTGATAATTTAATCGAAGTGAAAATTTAAGATCTATATCTGTTTTTCTATTTAATATCCATTTAATTTGATCACTTCTTTTAAAAGGCCAGAAATAGTTGTTAAAAAAACTATAGAACCAATTCACTTTATTTATGAAATTATGTTTTTTTCCAAGTATTAAATATTCATTTTTTAATATTAATTCCGCTTGTAAAACAATTTTTTTTTTAAATTCTGAAAAATCGTTATTTATTTTTCCAATTATGTTGAAACGCTCATTATCTTTCGCAAAAGTAAATGGGTTATTAGAATAAAATAATTCTTTAAAATTATTTATATATACATCTTTTTCTGGTAAAATTTTTTCGAAATAATCATATGATAAAAAAGAATGTTCTAAAAATAATTTCCTCTTAATTTTTTTAAATTCAGATATAAAATCTCTAATTATTGCTAATTTATTTATAAAATTATTAAAAAGAGAGTCAAATAATCTATTAATATTAGATTTAATTGTTCTTAAACTTACCATTTGGTTATTTATATTAATACATAATTATTTTTACATTAGGAAAATTATAATCTAAGTATTATTATTAGATATAAAAGTTTTGCGAACACAAAATTTAAAATTTCCTTTTTATAGTATAATAAACAATGAAAATTTTAATCATTGCATTAGGTTATCCTATTGAAAATTACCCTATATCAATTGGAGGAATAAGTTATTCATTAAAATCTTTGTTTGAGACATTAAAAAAGAATTTTCATAAAATTTCCATATTTGATATTTTTACATATGATTTGAAATCAAATTTTCAATTTCTAAAAGAAATATCTTTAGAAATTTCTGGTAATATAATTAGCATTAATTCATATTTAATTTTAGAGATAAAAAATGGTAAAAATAGATTTAAAATCATGAAAAAGACTTTTCCTTATTCACCTTATTATGGAGTAAAAAAAAAATCCCATCTAATTGAGGTGAAAATTAACCATAATTTTTCAGATGGTAATAAAAATCTTCAACTTTTTTATTATATTTATCCAAAGGAAAAAAATATTTAGAACTATAGAAAAAAACTCAAAATTTTATATATTTATCCCAAAAACAATTATAAGATTATAAAAAAATTATTTATGAATTGATATATTTAAAAATTTATGAATGTTTTGTTAGTAACTCCTTTTTTTTATCCTATGATAGGTGGTGTTGCCCTTCATCTTGTGAATTTATGCAAAATGTTTCATAAAAAAAATGTAAATTTATTTGTCCTTAATTCAAGTTTTAGCAATAATAAAAATATATTCAATGTTATAGATAAAAAAATTTCTTCAAAAAAAGAGCTAACCTTCAAAATTGTAAATTTCATCCCATATTTCATAATTATCTTTTGGAGATTAATAACAGATAAAAGAACTAAATTAATTGAGCGACTAAAAATAATTCTTTATTTAATTTTACATCCAATAAAATTAATTCATCTAATAGTTAACGTAATGAATACATTACCAGTCTGTAAAAAGATCAAATTCGATTTAATATTGGCAGGATCAGCAAATTATCCATTTAAAATAAGTTATATTTTATCTAGAATATTTAATAAAAAGGTTATTACTTTAGCGCATGGAAATGATTTCTTAGTTAAGACAGAATTATCACTAGATACTAACTTCATAAAAAATTGCGATGGCATTATTACTTCTAATAATATAACAACGAATTTGGTACAAAAAATCCATCACATAAATAGAAATAAGATAAAAATTATACATTATGGATTAATTTTAGATGATTTTGAAGTAAAAGAATCTAAAGAAGAACTTCGCCATGAGTTTAATATTCCAAATGATGAATTTGTCATTATTTGTGTGGGGATGCATAGACCAAGAAAAAAATTTGATTTGGTAATAAAGGCAATCAAATTAATAAAGGATTCAAATCCCAATATAAAAATCAAATGTTTTTTAATAGGAATCGGAACTGAAACCAATAACTTGAAAAAAATCGTAAAGGAATTAAATATTTCTAACTGCATTAATTTCTTAGGAGAAATAGAAGATATAAAAAGAAATAAGTATTATAAACTTTCAGATATCTTTATAATGCCATCCGTAAAATTAAAGGGCTCAATAGAAGGATTTGGGATTGTTTTTTTAGAAGCAAATTATTATAACCTTCCTACAATTGGGGCAAATTCCGGTGGAGTCATTGAGGCTATCCAAAATAATAAAAGTGGTCTGTTGGTAAAATCAAATGATGTTAATGATTTAAAAGAAAAGATTTTATACTTATATTATAATGAAGATATTAGAAAAAAAATGGGTAAATATGGTTATATAAGAGTTATTAATAGTTATAACTGGGATCATATTATTAATGATTATATCTCCTATTTTGAAGATGTAATACAAGGAGAAAATAGTTTAACATAAAAAAATTAATTAATTATATTTTTTGAAATTTATCAAAATTAAACATATAATATAATAAACTATAGAGCTAATTCAGGTTATATAATTTTGAGAGATTATATGTTTAAATGATTCTTTTAATAAATTTAAAAATTCTTCTCAAAATGATATGAAATTTACTATCCTTGACAAAAAACGATTCTAATAAATCTAAATCCTCTTTTGATATAATTTTAAATAAAATAATTTGGATTGAAAATAAAATAAAAAATATAATTCCTGCTATTATATCATTGAGTAAGTATAAGTTTTGAATCAAAATATTCCTTAAAAAAATAGATATAATTAAAGAATTAAAAAAAATAAAAAATATTAATAAAGTATCTTTTTTTGGCAATTTAATACCTCCTAGTTTATGTAAAAATTTAAATTGGATTATAAAAATTATGGACATAGCTATAATTAACCCAAACGCATATCCTTCTAATTGGTATAAAAAAGTTCCTAAAATAAGAAAAACAAATTGAATTACGGTATTTATTACGGTTAATAAAGGTATTATTTTCGTTTTATTTATGGATAATAATAGAGAGACAAGAAGTCCCCCAAAACTTCTTAAAATAATATGAATTAAAATTATTTGGACAAAAAATTTATATTGAAGGTAAGATTCGCCGTATATTACAAAAATATACAATTCTGCAATAATAATAAAAATTGCAGTAGATAAGCATGTTGAAATTAATGCAAATTTGTATATTAATTTAAAAAGCGTAGTTATTTTTGATTTCTCTATATCCTTATCCAATTGCGAGAATGAGCTGATGATAGGTTGTTGAAATGATGCTGAAGTTTGTAATGGTATTAATGATATATTTTCTCCCATATTTGTTATTGTTACCATTGAGGGATTTAATAAAACCCCAATAATTGGTTTTTTAAATTCAATCCAAAGAGAATTAATTCCTGAAGATAAAACTAGAGGGAATCCATATCTAATATTTTTGGATAAATCCTGTTTAAATGTATTTGAAATTTCTTTATCACTTTCACTTTCTTTATCACTTTCACTTTCTTTAATTTTTTTTCGAATTATAATGGATTTTATTACTAGTATGAATAAATTTATTGATGTTAGAATAATAGCAATTGAAATTATATTTAAGGTTCCAAATACTAAAATAAAGGTAATATAACATATTATATGAAAGGAATATTGAAAAATTGTTATGAAAAAGAGAGTTTTGTATAAATTATATCCATAGATGATCGAATTAAAAATTAAATTTAATGAAGAAAAAATAATAATTGGAGAAAGTATGTATAGAATTAATGGATTATAAAAATTAAAATTAAGTAGATAAATTATAAATAAGCAAATCAAATAAGAAGGAAATAAAAAAATCAATTTCTGTCTTAAAGAATTAATAATAAAAGATTTTAGATATTTTTTTTTTGCATCATTTTGATAAGTTGAAACATAATAAACTAAGGAATAATTTAATCCAGGAGGAAAAAAATCAATAATTAAGCTCATTATAGTAATAATTGATTGAGCTACAATTAAAATACCCCATTCTTCTTGAGGTAATAATCTAGCAATTAAAAAAGTAAGAACTAATATAAGAACGTAAGTTCCATATTTTTCTAAATAAGAGTAGAATACATTTTTAAACAATGATTTGCTAATTATTTCTAATTTTAAATTGTCTTTTTCCATTTTTGATTGAAATAATGTGTTTCTTAAATAACTCTTTAAGATTAAATTTTAATTGTGAAATTTACCACCTTTATTAAATATATTCTATAAAATAAAATGCTAAATTCTACGAAAAAATAATGTTAAAAGGTCGAATAATATTTAAAAGATTTTAAAAACATGGGTTCGTAGATCTCCAAACATTATTAAAAGACACCTATCTGAAATTTATTGCATTCTTTTTCCTCATTATCGTGGTGTTTGAGATTGGTGTTGGGGATATATATTTAAAACCGACATATTTTTTTTGTGTGAGTAAATTATAACACAGAGATGAGAAAATAAATTTAAACAAACTCTTAAATTAATAAAATAAAGTTTTATAAATTTTAAAAAATTGAAAAAATGCGATGACAAAATTAATCTATTTAGTTGCTGGGGCAAGGCCAAATTTTATTAAAGTTGCTCCCTTGATACGAGAATTAAAAAGCAAAAATATTAATTATAAATTTATTCATACAGGTCAACATTACGATTATAATATGTCAAAAATTTTTTTTGAAGATCTTGAAATTCCGGAACCAGATATCCATTTAAATGTTGGTTCAGCTTCTCACGCAACTCAAACTGCAAAAATTATGATAGAGTTTGAAAAAATTATCCTTAAAGATAAACCTTCACTTGTTATAGTTGTAGGAGATGTTAATTCTACACTTGCATGCGCTCTGGTTGCCAAAAAATTATTTATAAAAGTAGCACATGTAGAAGCTGGATTAAGAAGTTTTGATCATAAAATGCCGGAAGAAATAAATCGTCTTCTGACAGACCAAATATCAGATTTTTTATTTACAACTGAGAAAAGTGCTGAAATTAATTTAAAAAGAGAGGGGATTGATTCATCCAAAATTTTTTTTGTTGGAAATATTATGATTGATACATTAATTTTGAATTCAGAAAAGGCAATCAAATTAAGTTTTTATAAAAAATTCAATTTTAAAAAAAAATCATACGCATTAATTACAGTTCATAGACCTTCAAATGTTGATTTAAAAGAAGATTTGTGCAAAATTGTAGATATAATAAATTATACACAAAAATGCATAAATGTTATATTTCCAATTCACCCTAGAACGAAAAAAAATTTAATAAAACATAGACTTATGGATAAAATATCAAAGAAAAATGTAATTTTAATTGAGCCAATAGGATATTTGGAATTTTTAAATTTAATATTAAATGCCAAATTGATATTAACTGATTCCGGGGGAATACAAGAAGAAGCCTCTTATCTTAAAATTCCTGTTCTTACATTAAGAAAAAATACAGAAAGACCTATTACAATTGAAAAAGGAACGAATACATTAATTGGAAATGATTTTAACAAATTAAAAATATATTTAGATAGAATTTTAAAACATTCTTATAAAAAGGGTCAAGATATAGAAAAATGGGATGGAAAAACTTCCCAAAGGATTGTTGAAATTATTGAAGATGAATCATTTAAAACTGAAATAAAATAATTTTGAATTAGAATTTTTACAGCTAAAGGAGAAAATGGTGAAGAATCACCATATTATTGGGTTATTTAATCAAATCTTAATCTATTCTAAAAAGTTACCAAACCTA
>JAHLWJ010000236.1 GCA_019057975.1 Promethearchaeota archaeon
ACCTCCTCCCAGGGATTATTGCAATGAAATTGGCAAGAGGGATTAGATATATTTTCATTGATCGGAAGATGCTCTATATGATCTGGTAATTTTAATTTCAGATTATTTGATTCTGCCAGTTGATAAGCATTTTGAAATTCATTTATTATTTCTTCATAGTTTTGAAGCATCCAATTATTTTCTTTCGAGTTTGTCTTAACTACATTGACAATTACCCCACCTAATCCCATATTTGCTGCTAGTTTCACCACATTAGAGATTTCACGAATGTTGCATTCCATTAGCGTAAAAATAATCTGCCCCTGTAATGGATCCGAAATGTTTTTTCCAATGTATCTTAAGTTTGCTATAAAATTCTTGAAATTCGCACCTCTTCTTATCGATTCGAATAGAGACGCAGAAGAGCTATCGCATGAGATTAAAAAGTTAGTATTATATTGAATTAATTTTTCCCAAATTTTATTATTAGTATGAGTTAGATTAGTAACTATTTCTAATTGAGCGGGTAATTCACTTATAATACTTAAATATTCAAGAAAGTTCGGTATTATTGTAGATTCTCCCAGACCATTTAATCGGATTAAATCTACTTCTGGAAAAAACTTCTCAGAGAGGGAATATAACAAATCTAACGAGAGATTCCTTGAAGAATCATATCCATTCTTACCAATTCCACACATTATACAATTTAAATTACAGTTATTTGTCAGTTCTAGCAAGATTTTTTTAGGAAAGGAGCAGCTCTTTTTAATTCCACTATTTTCAAGTTCTAAGAATTTATTCCACCATTTTTCTAAAAACTTAATTAGAAATTGGTCTTCTATAGCCAAATTAGGAGTATAATTAAAATTTTTCATCCACTGAAAGGTGTTATA
Source organism: Promethearchaeota archaeon (assembly GCA_019057975.1). Next base: position 876 of record JAHLWJ010000236.1, read on the forward strand.
TAAGAAATATTGACCTACTTTGAAAAACCACTCGTTATCTTTACTATACAAAACATTTTTAACCCGTTCTTTCATATTAGCTTCAATTTTCAGTAATAAATTGTCTAGCAATTCGTACATAAAAGGTTCTCGGCCAATTTTCTTTTTAAATTCGTTGATTCGCCTACTAAGTTGGGTGTATTCATAACTTAAATCATATCTTTTAAAATAATTATTATTAACTGTTTTAAAAATCTCTCTGGCTTCTTTTAAAACGAATAAATTCCTCATTTAACCATCCTCCTAAGAGATTTTTTATATTTATTAGTTTCCAGTATCCATCCTAAATTATATGCAATTCTCTGAAAAATACGTAAAACTATGAATTTCATTCTTTTATAGGATTTCAATTTATTTGAGCTATAGGAATACCATTGATTTTTAAGATCATTCACTACTTCTTTGATTTTTAACGGTGGTCTTAAAGTATTATAACTCCATCCCGGTTCCCTTATTTCTGAAAATTTTTTAGAATCAAATAAAGTCATTTCAATCCTCCATAATTAAGGATGCTTGGTTATAAAAATTCTTGAATGTAATTTCAGCACATCCTTTTCCATATCTATAAAATGTCTTAAGAAATGAAATTATGGAAGTACGATAATCATGTAATACCACCATATTTTTCTCAAATCCAAACATATAACCGTGCTTTGCCAATTTAAAACTAAGACCATTATCTTCACCTCCGGGGTATTTATGAGTCTCATCGAATCCATTAACTTCAAGTAAACAATTTTTCAGATAACAAGCATTAGCTGTTACTAAATATTGGTTATATTTTGGAGGCTCTAGAATACGATGGTAAGAATAATATTCACTTACAGCACCTTTTCTAAAATTAAATACTTTTCCGCCAATACCTGCTATTTCTTTTCTTTCCCAGTACCGTGATTTCATTATTGAACTTATCCAAGAAGGATGAAGGATGCAATCATCGTCTGTAAAAGCAATCGCATCAGATGAAGCGAGTTGTATTCCAATGTTTCTTGCTGCTCCAGGACCTAGAGCCTCGGAATTATTAAAGACAATAGGTACGAAGTTATGGTTATCACACTCCCAGCTTTTAAGGAGATACTGTGTTTGATCGACTGAACCATCATTTACTATAATAACCTCATCTGGCTCTAAATTAAGAGCTTCAATAGATTTCAAAAGACGCTGAAGTATTTTAAACCTATTATGTGTTGGAATTACTAAAGAAATGGTTTTAGGCTTGAAAATCCTCAACTCCCTCAATTTTTTTTGCTATTCTATCCCATAAAAAATGATCCCAACACGAAGAATTTGGAGGAAGTGAACAAGAAAAAGTCTCTAATCTTTTTAAAATGGAACTAAATCTTTCCTCTTTAATATTTCCATAATGATTTGATGTAAGATAGCTTTCTGAAATACAAGGGAATACCTCACCATCAGAATTGATTATTATTTGTTTTTTCCCCGCCCAACAATCCGCTTTGTGAGAAAAGTTTCCGAAAGTATATATTTTTAGAAAATCTCTCAACACTCGATTAGGAAAATTTAGTTTCTTATCGTATTCAAGTTCATTCAATTGATCGATTATAATTTGGATCTCCGATCTTTGGAATTCATTGTATGCTTTTGGGTTATCAGTGAAAATCGATGGGCAGACTAAACCAAGTGAAATTTCTATCCCCTTGTCGTAATAATAATCAACAAACTTACCTATTTTGTGAAAGTTTTCGCGAGAAATGACCGAATGAAGTGATATAGATCGTTTCTTCCCATTATTGAATTTATTCTGGTAAAATTTAGCTAATTCATGAATTTTTTTGATTCTTTTCATTGAGGTCTCTGGATCAACTCTTTTATAATTAGGGTATGAAAAGTTTTCAAAAGAGGCAACTACTTCAGCATCATAGCTATTAGTGTTGAATAATGCTTCATACATTTCTTGCCTATAAATTTTTAGGTTAGTAATAAGTCTCAAGTTAATATTAGATGCTTTTCCTACAACTTTTATGATCTCTATGATATCCTGCCTAATTGATGGTTCCCCTCCTAAGAAACAGAAATAGTTAAATCCCTCCTTTAAGGCATCTTCCAAACAATCTTTGATTGCATCGAATGATAGTTTTTCTGAAGCGTTCGAAGGATCATTTTCTCCTTGACAATAAACGCAATTATTATTGCAACGATTGGTAATTTTAAAATCTAGCCACTTAAATTGATTCAATTGCTCTATCCTCCTTTAAATAACTAGATTGAATTGAGTTCAGAAGATCTGTTAAATTAGGTTTCAAAATAACATCATTGAAGACTAAACCAAATTTGATAAGTTGTAGTCCACTAATATCATAATCTCTAAAACAGTCATTTGAAATGATTACTGTAGTGTTTGGATATCTTTTAGCATACTCTATTAAAAAGTCATCTGCTCGCACTCCTTTTGGACAGTCTATAATTTCTCCGCACTTGTAGTATTCCTCTAATTTATCTCGGTTATCAATTCTATATTTTAGTGAAGCATCCGTTAATAATTGATATTCTATACCATACTTTTTATTAAGTTTCTTTAAATAATTAATTAGTATCTCCAAAGTATCTAATTTGGCTTTTTTCTGTTCATTCCTTACAAAAAAAGCTATGTTGGAACCATCAACCAAAATTTTAGTTTTGTTATTCATATTTAAACCACCTATAAATTGTATATTTCAAGCAATATTTATACTTTCACTAATGATAGTTGATTGTTGACTATCATAGTAACTATTATAAAGGTAGAATTCTTATAAATCCATAGTGAGAAAATTGAATGAAAAAGAAAATAAAATTATAGAACTTCTTGAACAATCTCATTTATCGTTTAAGGAATTACATGAAAGTGGGGGAAATTTACTAAGAAGTGAATCAACTCTTAATCGTTTACTGAAATCGCTCCAGAGGATGAATTATATAGAAGGATTCCCAGTCGATGATCCTAATACCCGTATAAAGAAAAGATATCGCTTGACAAGAAAGTATTACCATGAAAAAGAAGAGCAAGGGAAAAAACTACAGCTTTCTAAAATGATTAAATCTAGACTAAATTGGCAGAATGTGTTTGATAGAATGCTCAAGTTTTTAGAATTTGAATATCCGATGATTTTTCAAAATCCTGAATTATTTGAAGCAAAAGAAATTTATTCAGATTTATTTTCTTATTTGGTTTTTTTCAACATCGATTCTGAAACATTGAAATTTAAACCTAAACTCTATTTTGAATTAATACTTTTTTTAATTTTACATCATCCTGATGAAAAATATGAGTCAATTCAACAACAATTTGAATTCAATCCAATTGAGTTTCAAGAAGTCATTGAGAATTTTAAAAACAAGAATAAATTGGAAGAATTTGTATACCAAGAACAAAAATCATCGCATAAAGAAGTATATTATTTGATATCTGATGATCCAATATTATATTTTATACGACAACAAGTAGAAACCTATTTCTTTAAATTTCTACTCTGTTGGCAATTTCCAGGTGTGTACTTGGAGGATCATTTCGATTTCATTTTTAATTATTCTCACAAAATTCTAGAGGAACTGAATAGTAAATATAATAACCAAAATGAAAAAAATTTAGTCAGATTCTTTAAAAAGAATAGAATTTGTTTATTAACCTATACTAGAGAATATATACTTGAGTTTTTAGAAAAAATCAATATGGAAACAACCTTAACAGACAATGACTACCCATTAGAACTACATACAATTGACCAAAAAGAGGCATATCTTACTGAATTAATTTTATCATCTGAAATATTAACTGGAGTAGAAACAAGATATTTGGAGTATCATATTGAATCTTTAGCTTTAAATCCAAAAAAAATTGAGGCGATAATTACTAAGATTTTAGTTAGAATTGAAGAGATTTCACAAATTGAATTGAAAGCCGAAGAAACTTTGCTTTTAAAATCAAGACTACTTATGCTACTTAGAATATTTTATCATTATAACAAAACTAGTTATACAATTTTTAAAAAAGAATATAATTCGAAGAGTCAGCGTAATATAATAAGCTACTCAAGTATTTCAGCAGATATTTTTAGCAAAATAAAAGAAATTTTATCCAGTTTAGACACTCGGATTGAAAACATCAAAAAGAATTTCATTATTCGACATTTACTTGAAAGAATAGACCATCTCACTAATAAAATAATAAAATATCCAGATAAGAAAGCAGAATTTTTTAAATCCGTCCAAGATATCTACGATATTGCATCAGAAAGTTTTTCAGAGAAATCTCAATACCCTTTTTATAAGAAAAAGTGTGAACTTTTTTTTAAAGATATTGAAATGATTAAAGAATCAGAAATTATATCCATTTTAAGAAAATTGGTTGAATATTACCCAAGAAATAGTGATATCCTAAATTTAGTATTTAGATATTTGAATAAAACACAAGATTTGGCAAGAATATTTGAAATAATACGGGGGAATAAATGGTCTTTAAAGGATAAAATATTAATTTTTAAAAGAAATGTTTTAAATATACCTTCTGATTTTAATATAATTGAGTTTTTTGATTTAACAACAGAAGATTTTCAATATTTACTAAAATCTTCAACTGAGGATGATTCAAAATTCCTTTTATATTTACTAAAATCAATAGCGTTTATGTTAGAGCAAAAAGGATCACTTTTTGACTGTTTCTTTATATATTATTTTATATGTATTATAGAGCAAGGTATAACATTTGATCCTTCAAAGAGAGGATTTATGAACTCCTATTTTTCGTCATTTCATTTTAGTTTAAACCACTTTAAAGCGTATGGACCGGGATATCTAAATCTATTGAGAATGAAACAACAATACTCTGAAATTTTGTTTTCCTCTTTGGAGTTTAGAGATAGGATTACTAAATTAATATCACAAAATATTCGTAAAATTGAAACTAAAAATGAATTTGAAAACATTTTAGCATCATTTCCGATATTATTTGAAAATTTTTCATTATTATCTAGATTTTTTCAACTAGATGATGAATTTAATGAAATTATGCATGCTATCGAAAAAGGAATTGAACTAGATAATATAAAAACTAAAGAAAAAGTAATTAAAACCAGTCAAGACATCTCAAAAGAAGAAAAAGATATCTTAAATATAATCAGTGCCAACTTTAAGGATTACAACAAGAAAACTAAGAGTTTAGATTTCCTTTTATCTCCATTTAATATCGATAACTTTTTACATAATATAAATAAAAAAGTAGTTGAAGAAATTCTTCCAAGAACCATTTATCCCCATGATCAACTAACTGAAATTACAAACAAGCAAATAAAATACGGTATTGGTAAGTTTCCAAATTTAGCGGAATCGAGTCTTTTTAACATTCTTTCCTTTAATTATCCATTTTATAATCGGAATATGAAAGATGAAGATTTCAACCTACAATTTTACAATTATTATTACTTTCAGAAAAATCTAGAGGAAAGAGTTCAAGAAACAGATTTGGGTTTAATAGATAATATATTTGGTGTTGAAAATCGCTCAAAGCATTATCCATTTAATCTTGCTTTTAACAAAAAATATGAAATTCCCAAGGGAAAAGAAGATAATTTTTGGTTTGACCTAATAAAAGATTTTGAAAACAAGAAGGATGAATTAATTGAATTATTAGATCTTTATCTTTTTCAATCCAGATTTTTTAGCTCATATGAGATTTTTGAAAAACTGGTAGTATTAATCCTAAAACGTTATGACTTAAACCGCGCACTACAATATATAAACACATTTCATAATTATCTAATTTGGTTTAATAAAAGATTAAAAAATCCAAGAACTAATATAACTCCATATACCTTGGGTTTAGAAAATCTCTTCCATATTTTTGATTTAGGTTTTAATACAATAAAAACTAAAATATATTGGGATTTTCGAGATAGGTATACAGCGACGGATTATATGAAAAAAGCATATAAATCTTTGAACTATTTAGAAGCGAAATCTGAGAATTTATTTGGACTAATATCATTAAATAATCTCCAACGAAATTTAAATGCTCTAAGAGAAAAATTGAT
>JAHLWJ010000237.1 GCA_019057975.1 Promethearchaeota archaeon
AACTTACTATTTAAAATCACATTTTTTTGGGAAAATTATAGTATTTATCAAAACTCTTTATAATTATGCATAATCTCATGAATAATTAGAACCATACAAAAATAAATCACAATACATTTAAAATGCTGGAGAGCTTTTAAATTGAAGAGAATTCAGTGGCTTTTTGAATGAACTACAGAGTACTAAAATCGTTATATATGATAACTATTTAAATACACTGTTATTTTGATAGAATATATTTATATATTAAGAAAGAATGTAATAATTACACAGGTATAAATATAATGGTTAAGGAAATCATTGACAAGGTTAAGAAAATTATCAAAAATTTGGCAAGACCTGGTGAAAGCCTTTCTTCAAGGGCAGTAAAAGGAGTCTTTTGGGTTTTTTCTTTAAGAATTACTGAGAGGGTATTTCAACTTATAAGGACAATTATATTAGCAAGGCTTTTATCACCTAAAGATTTTGGTCTTTTTGGTATAGCTCTTTTAGTTTTATCAATACTTGGAACTTTTACGGAGACTGGTTTTCAAAAAGCACTAATTCAAAAAAAGGGAGAAACAAGAAGTTTTTTAGATACTGTTTGGACAATCGGATTAATAAGAGGATTTATAATAGCAGCTATAGTGTTTTTCTTAGCTAAGCCTGCTACTATTTTTTTTGATGCACCTGCTGCTGAACCAATTTTAAGAGTTATTGGAGCTTCAATAATTTTACATAGCTTAACTAATATTGCTGTTTTATATTTCCAAAAAGAACTTGAATTTCAAAAATATTTTAAATATCAGTTATCAGGAACAATTGCTGATGTATCTGTTTCAATAACTTCAGCTCTTCTTTTAAAAAGTGTATGGGCTTTAGTTTTTGGTCTTTTAGCTGGAAATTTAGTAAGGTGTATAGCCTCATATATGATTGAATATTACCGACCTCGAATTTATATTAAATTTTCCATGGCTAAGGAGTTATGGGGTTTTGGAAAGTGGCTTCTAGTTTCAAGTATTATGGCTTTTTTTTTAATTCATGGTGATGATATATTTATTGGAAAGGTACTTGGTGCAACAATGTTGGGTTATTATCAAATGGCTTATAAAATATCAAATTTACCAGCTACAGAGGTAGCTCATGTAGTTTCAAGCGTTACTTTCCCGACTTATTCTAAGCTTCAGGAAAATTTACCTAAGTTGAGAGACGCATATTTTAAAGTTCTACAATTTGTATCATTTTTGTCATTTCCAATATCAGGGTTTATTATAGTTTTAGCGCCTGATTTTACAAGGTTGTTCTTAGGAGAGAAATGGCTACCAATGGTATCTGCAATGCAGATATTAACTATAGCAGGATTAACAAGGTCGATTTCTTCAATTGCTGGAAATGTATTTTATGCTATTGGTAGACCGGATATAGAGACAAAATGGCAGATATGGCGTCTATTAGTATTAGTTGTATTAATATATCCCCTAACTACTGCTTTGGGAATTTCAGGTGCGTCAATAGCAGTGTTTCTAAGTATTTTTACTTTTTGCATTGGATCTAGCTTTTTAGTAATAAAAACTATGAAAATCGAATTTAAAATTTTTACTAAGGTAATAGTATTTCCATTAATTAGTGGAATGATATCAATGTGTTCGATATTTATATTAAAGGCTATTATTGGTACGGGGATCTTAGAATTTTTTATTCTAGCATTATTAGGTATTCTAATTTATCTTGTTGTAATTTATATATCATCAAAATTTTTTAGTTATAATATTAGGAAGCTTATATCGGAAAGTTTAAATTCAATTAAAAAATCTTAACAATTTTCAGTATTACATATAGTAGTACATTGATTTGCAGAAAAATACTACGAATTTAAAAGGAGTTGAAAGATATGGGTAGAGATGTTGATATTATAGGTTTGATAAGAATAAGAAATGAATCATTAATATTACAAGATATTTTGGATCATTTGTCTACATATGTTGATGGAATAGTAGTGTTAGATGATAGTAGTGTTGATAACAGCCCAGAGATAGCTAGTGCTCACCAAAAAGTGTTAGAGGTATTAAAAAAAGATAAATGGGATGAATTTAATAGAGAAATTGAAGAGACTAAGGATAGGCAAAAACTTTTAGAAGTGGCTCGAAAGTATGACCCTACTTGGATTTTTTATGCAGATGCAGATGAAAGGTTTGAAGGAAATATAAGAGAGTTTCTTATTACGGAAAGATTTTCTAATATAGATGGGATTAGGATTTCTTTATTTGATTCATATATGACAATTAGTGATCACCTTCCGTATAAACAAGGTCAAGAACTTTATAATTTTAGGAAATATTTTGGTCCAGAAAAAAGGGAAGTTTTAATGATATGGAGAAATAAACCAGAGGTGAGGTTTGAAGGATTAAATAAAAGAGAACCAATGATAAGAGGCAGAGTAATAACAAGATTTTATTGTCAGCATTATGGTAAGTCTCTTTCGATAGAACATTGGAATGAGACATGTGACTATTATATCAAGTATTTTAACAAATATTCTAAAAAGTGGATGAACAGAAAGGGAAAAGCAATTCATAGAAAATCAGATTTTGGTAGGCCTTTGTATAATTGGAATGATGTGAAAAAGAATTCTATATTAATTTATAGATACCAGACACCTAATTTATTTTATAAGATAAAAGATAAGATAAATAGTTTTTTATTAAAGAGTTAAAAATGAAGTTTTTAATTGTAATTAATAAATTAAATTTATCAGGTTCAAGTACATATACCTTGACTCTAGCTTCTGAGCTGAAGAATAAATGTCACAAAGTTGATGTATTCACATTATTCCAAGGTGTATTAGTTAATCAGTTTATTGAAAAAAGAATTAACGTTATAAAAAATTTGGAGGAATTAAAAAATAAAAATTATAATTGTATCCTAGCACAGCATTCAATTCCTACTCTATTAGTAAGAGGAGTTTTAACAAGAGTCCCAATGGTTTATATTTCACATGGTGTATTACAATACAGAGCCTTTTTAGAGCAACCACCATCTATTGATATAAATGTACAAAAGTATATTGCTATCTCAGAGGAGGTAAAAGAAAATTTAATAACTAACTTTGGTATCCCTGAGAGAAAAATTGAAATTATTAGAAACTTTGTAGATATTAATAGGTTTTCTCCAAAAACAAAAATTGATTTTTTTCCAAGAAGAGTATTACTGATAAGTAAGAAAATTGATAAGAAATCATATAATATAGTTAAAAAAGCTTGTAAAATTATTAGAGCACGTTTGGAAGTGTTAGGATTATCTAAAAGTGTGGTTAATATAGATTATTATATAAATAGAAGTGATTTAGTTATATCTTTAGGAAGAGGTATTCTTGAGGCAATGTCTTGTGGTAGAGCAGCACTAGTTTATGACCTTAAGATGGGTGATGGAATGATTACATTAAGTAATATAAATGAAATAAGAAAAAATAACTTCTCTGGGAGAAGGTTTGAAATTAATTATGATGCAGTAAGTTTAGCTAAAGAAATGAAAAAATATAGAAAAGAAATGGGTGAGATAAACCGGAAAATAATATTGGAAGATTATAGTGCTAGTACAAAAGTTGAGAAGATACTAAAAATTTGTCAAGAGGCAAAAGATGAATTCAGTTTAAAAAGTATTTCGATACCATATAAAGAAATCAGGTGGTTTCAAAGTGAAATGGAAAAAACATTTAATTCAAAATCATGGAGATTATATAAAAAAATTATTTCAAATATAAGGAAATTTTATCGGTTTGTAAAAGTTCGGAAATAAAGAGTTCATTAATCCAAAGTATTTTTTATTGTTAAAACAATATGATTAAGGGTAATTTATGAAAATTTCTATTTTAGTACTAGACTTATCTCATAATTGTCTCGGCAGAGCATATATTTTAGCAAAGATTTTACAGAGAAGGCATGATGTAGAAATAGTTGGTCCTATGTTTGGTAAGGGAATTTGGGTACCAGTTATTAATGATAAAAAGGTACAATATAAGTCTGTTAAATTTTATAATAGGTTCATATCTATCCCAAAACTAAAAGAATTGTACTGTAAAATAGATGGAGATGTAATATATGCTGTTAAACCTCTTTTTAATAGTTTTACTATTGGATTAATAAAAAAGTTTTTTACCAAGAAGCCATTAATATTAGATATAGATGATTGGGAATTAGGTTTTTTTATAGATTTTTATAAAAATAAGAAGTTTACTGATAAAATATTTTATCTTTTAAAAGAACCGTTTAGATTTTTTTTAAAACCCAGTGATTCATTTTTGTGGGAAATTATTAATGAGAAAATGGTTAGATTCGCAGATAAAATTACAGTTTCAAACAATTTTTTAAAGGAGAGATTTGGTGGAGTAATAATATATCACGGTAGAGATACAGATACTCTAAATCCAGAAAGATTTAATAAACAATTGTTTAAACAAAAATATGGAATAAATGGAAAAATTAAAATTGCAATGTTTTTTGGTACACCAAGACCACATAAAGGTGTAGAAGATTTAGTGGAAGCTGTTTTTTTGATTGAAAGTAAAGATATTATACTTATTGTTGTTGGAGTTAATGAAAGAGATCAATATTGTAAAGATTTAATTAAGACTGCAGAAGAAAAATTAGGAGAGAGACTTAGAATGTTTGGTTTACAATCTTTTGAGAAAATTCCGGAATTTTTATCCTTAGCTGATGTTATAGTAATACCTCAGCGAGGGAGCTATTCTACTATTGGGCAAGTCCCAGCAAAAGTATTTGATGCAATGGCAATGGCTAAAGCTATTATTGCTACGAATGTTGGAGACCTTCCTGAAATTTTAGATGACTGTGGCTGGATAGTAGAACCTGGAAATCCAGAACAGTTGAGTAGAATGATCCAACATGTTTTGAGTAATTACAAAAAAGCTAAAGAGATGGGTATAAAAGCTCGACAAAAGTGTATAGAAAAATATAGCTGGGATGTGATGGAAAAAGTGTTGGTAGGGGTGTTTGAAAAATATGGATAGATTGTCGATACAAATTTAAAAAAACGGATGTATAAAGGTGAGTATCTCATTGCCGAGGTTTAAAAACCAAATTCATAAATTTGATAGAGAGCATTACTGGGAAACAGGAAAGAAAGGCTATCCTTTAGATAGAATTACAAACAACATTAAAAAGAATGATTTAATATTGAACAAATATATAGGATATTTGAACACCCTTGTCATAGGTTTTTTATTTTGAAGAAGATAGAGAGGGAATAAATATAACAAAAAATCCAAAGATAAAAATAATCATTCCGACTTATAACCACCAGTTTGACAGGTTGGGCTATCCAGAGTTTTTTGAATTATTAGGGAATTTTTGATAAATTAGACTATTTTTTAATTGGGGGAATAGAATGAATATTGACAAAATGAATTGTAGACTAGATAAAATGATAAGAAATTGCAAATACAAAAAAGAAAATGTAATTGATAAAATAAATACTTTAAATAAGAAAAATATTTTTTATTAAGATTTTTAATCCTCAAACTAAACTGTCCAATAAATTAGAATATTTCATTGGCTATCTAGAAATATAACCAGAAATGGGAAGATGTGGAAGAAAATTTGTAGAAAAATATTATAATATTAAAAGACTTAATCAAAGATTATAAAAAATATATTCTAATTAATGAAGATGAGAGTATGTTAGAAGATCTCAGAAATAAAAATTAGAAAATTTCTTTGAATAAGTGATTATATTCCTTTGCGATTTTTCGAGGTTGAAATTGATCAATTGCGTGTTTTCTTGCATTTTCTTGCATTTTTTTTATTTTCGCTTTTTCATTATATAAATTTAATATAATCTTTGCCAATTCTTTATGGTTACCAGATTCAAATAGGAAGCCAGTTTTATTATGTTTTATAATCTCTTTTGGCCCCCCGTGATTTGTAGCAATAACTACACATTTTCTGGCCATCCCTTCTATTATTGTTCTTCCAAAAGGTTCGGGCCACAAAGAAGGAGCAACCAGTATATCTGCTTTATCATAAAAATCAATAATTTTATTAAAAGGTATTTTACCTGTAAAGTTTATTTGTTCTGAAATCCCCAGTTTTTTTACAAGATTTCTATATTTATCAATATCTCCTGCGCCTATAATGGTTAATTTTATTTTTTTATCATTTTTAGAGATTGATTTCATAGCATAAATAAGAGTTTTTATACCTTTATATTCTCCAACAACACCAACAAATAAAATCCTGTTAAAAATGCCTTTTTTTAAAACTTTATTACAATACTCTCTGGGAATAGGATTAGGAATAATGGAATAATCTCTCAAATGTAGTCTACTATCTACTATTTTAGCAAGATATTCACTAGGGAAAACAACATGATTGAAATCAGATAAGATCCCACTCCTGAATTTTTGATTAATTTGATATCTTATAATGCGGATAGGCTTTCTAAGAAAAGAGGATTCCTTTATTTTCATACATCTGAATATATTTCTTAGATTACATTTACTACAAAAAGAACCATCAGAAAGTAAACACAAATTACATCCACATAAGGGCCAATAATCTCTTACTGTTGCAACTTTCTTTGAATTGACATTTTTTAGTATAGCTGCACCAAAAAAATCAGAGGCCCAATTTACATCTGATTCAGTTAATATATTCTTTTTTGTAATTTTTTCAAAATATGATTTTTCATGAAGCTCGAATATTTTATTTGGTTTTTTTAAGGTATAAATATCAAATTCATTTGATTTTACTTTTGAGAGGGTGTTGATAGTTATATTGTTTTTCATTTTTTTAAGTTCCTTACAAACATAATAAGTACTTAATTCACCGCCTCCCACAAAGTCAGGTGGAAAATATCTTGAAAAAACTTTAATTTTCATAATAAACTTCTTGGTAAACTTCTAATGTTTCTTTAGCGCATTTTTCCCAACTAAATTTTTTTG
>JAHLWJ010000238.1 GCA_019057975.1 Promethearchaeota archaeon
AAATAAAGGGGATTTGTAGTACTGACCTTGAATATAAGGAGGAATTTATTGAATCAATTGAGCTTATTTGGAAAAAAATAGAAGCTTTAGCTCCTCATTAAACTTAATCTGAAAAAGAATGATCCTCTTAAAAAAATAATAGTTGGGAGAGAACTGACCCTTTGCAAGGGTTTTCAGAAATAATATAAAATAATAATTAAAGAATTTAATATGTTTGAATAGAAATATTTTATTTTTATTGTAGTTTTTTCAATTAAATTCTTTTTTTTTAAATTGCTTTAATTTTTACCTTTCTGATTTTTGTAGCGATCTTTGAAACACCTAATTTACTTATTTTTTCAGTAAATGCTGTTATTTTATCCGCAAACATTTTTCCTTCACTTGCAGAGATTTGATGGATCTCTATTCTTTCTTCTTCAATTCCAATCTTTCGCAAAAGGCTTTTTAAATGATCCATTCTTAAATAAGCCTTTTCATTTCCACTAATATAATGACAGTCACCAATATGACAACCAGCGACAAAAACTCCATCAGCACCATTTAAAAAAGCATTTAGAATAAAACTCTTAGACATACCTCCTGAACACATTGTCCTTATAACTCTAACATTTGGGGGATATTGATAACGACTTACACCTGCTAAATCCGCTCCAGCATAACTACACCAATTACAGAGAAACGCTACTATCCTTGGTTTCCATCCCTCATCGAATGATTTTATAGCTTCGTCAACCATTGGTTTAATCTGTTTATTTCCATAATGATTCATAATAATTGCAGAGGTTGGACATTCAGCAAAGCATGTTCCACATCCTTTACAAACAGCCTTAATAACTTGAGCTTTTTTTATACTTTCTGTAAATAATCCCATAGGCTTAGTAATATCATACAATTGAATAGCATTATAAGGACATATTTCAAGGCATTTTCCGCATCCTATACATTTTTCTTCATCTATATAAGAAGTTACACCTTCGGTTTCTAACATATCTTTAGATAAGATTGTTACGGCTCTAGATGCTGCTGAAAGAGCTTGTGAGATACTTTCTTTTATATTTGCAGTTCCTCGTGCCGTTCCGCATAAAAACACTCCATCTGTCGCAAAATCAGATGGTCTTAATTTAACATGTGCTTCTAAAAAGAAATTATCTTCATTTAACGGAACTTTCAATAACTTGGCGAGATCAGAGTTTTCCTTGGGGGCGACAATGCCTGTACTTAATACAACTAAATCAGCATCAAATTTCAGTTCTCCAATATCAGTTCTAGTTAATAAAACATTTAGAGTCTCATTATTAACCTCCACTTCTGGAGGTTTATCTTCATTAAACCTGAGAAAGATAATCCCATTTTCTCTAGCTAGATTGTAATATTTCTCCTTAAAACCATAAGTCCTAATATCACGGAATAAAACAATAATATTAATATTTGGATTAAGTTCCTTCGTTTTTAAGGCATTTTTTATTGCCTCAGAACAACATTTTCTGCTACAATAGGGATGCTCTTCATTTCTAGAGCCAACACATTGTACCATAACCATTGATTTTATGTTTTTTATTTTCTTTTCATTGGAAAAGAGAATTTTTTCTAATTCTGCTTGCGTTGTGATTCTATCATCTTTTCCGAATAGAAATTCATTGTTCCGTGGTTGATATTCTTTTGCACCAGTAGCTACAATAACAATACCATGATCAAAACTTGTTTTTATATCTTCTTTACTATAGGTTATTTTCGTATTAAAATTGCCAAGATATCCATTAATAGATTCAATTTCAGCATCAAGAAACACATTTACTAATTTATGATCTGTAATTTTTTGTATTAATTTTGTAATGAATTTTTGAACATCATCATTTTCTAAAGTCCTAAAAATTTTATTTGAGAAACCACCTAACCTATTAGTTTTTTCTATAAGAAATACTTCATATCCTTGATCTGCTAAATTCAGAGCTGCTGTCATTCCTGCAACTCCGCCCCCAATTATGAGTCCCTTATGAGTAACTTGGACTTTTTGTTCTTCTAAAGGAACAAGATTTCGAGCTTTTGCAATAGACATTCTTACTAAATCTTTAGCCTTTTTAGTAGCTTCGTTAGGTTCATGCATATGTACCCAAGAACATTGATCTCTTATATTTGCCAAATCAAATAAATATTTATTTAAACCTGCTTCTCTAATAGTTGCTTGGAATAAAGGTTCGTGTGTTCTAGGTGTACATGATGCTACAATTACTCTATTAATCTTATGTTCTTTTATTTTATCTTTAATGTTTACTTGAGTGTCTGCTGAACAAGTATATAAATTTCTTTCAGCATATACTACATCAGGAAGGTTTGCTGCATATTCAACAACTTCAGGGACATTAACAACCCCTCCAATATTAATACCACAATGACATATAAAAATACCAATTCGAGGAGGTTCATTACTTATATCCAACTCTTCTGGAAGCTCCTTTTCTTCAACTAATGTATTCTTTACATCGGATAAAAGAACATTAACTTCTCCCGCTGCCGCACTAGCTTCAACAACCGTTTCTGGGATATCTTTTGGCTCCGAAAACATTCCACACACATAAATTCCCTTTCTGGAAGTCTGTACTGAAGAAAATGGTTTAGTTTGGCAAAAACCATACTTATTTAGGTTTATATTTAATTTCTCCGCTAATTTTTGAGCTTTATGGTGTGGTTTCGCTCCTACTGAAAGAACAACTAAATTGAAAGGTTCTTCAATGATCTCACCTTGTTCAGTTTCATATTGTAGAATAAGATCATTAGTTTCTGAATCTTCCTTTAAAGATGAAATTCTACTTCGAATATATCTCACTCCATATTCTTTTTTTGCGCGTTCGATATATTTATCAAAATCTTTTCCACTAGCTCTAATATCCATCGAAAATATTGTAGGTTGAACAATCTCCATGTGTTCTTTAGCAATTACAGCTTCTTTAGTAGTGTACATACAACATACAGATGAACAATATTCTATTCCAATACGTTTATCTCTTGAACCAATGCATTGTAAAAATGCTATCTTTCGAGGAATTAATCCATCAGAAGGCCTAAGTATAGTCCCAGTAAAAGGACCACTAGCACTTAAGATTCTTTCAAACTGAGTACTTGTAACTACATTTAAATATTTCCCATAACCATAAATTTTAAGAGGTGCGGGATCAAATTCATCAAATCCAAGAGCTAAAATAATAGCACCAACGTTGATTTTAGTATTTTTATGCTCAATTGTGTAATCTATGGCGTTAGCTTCACATCTTCCTTCGCAAATACCACATCCTATACACTTATCTCTATCTATAGAATATACTAATGGTACTGCTTGAGGAAATTTTACGGATATTGCCGATCTTGTAGAAAGTCCTTCATTGAATGCATCTATAGCTTCTACAGGACAAACTTGTGAGCATAACCCGCAACCTGTACATTTATTTTGATCCAAATATAAAGATTTTTGTTTAACATCAATATAAAAATTTCCTGCTTCCCCTTCTACCTTTTCTATACTAGATCCTATTAGAATATCTATATTTTCATGTCGTCCTGCTGCAACGAGTTTTGGGGCAAGGATACAGATTGAACAATCGTTAGTAGGAAAAGTTTTATCTAATTGAGCCATCACACCTCCTATACTCATTGATGATTCTAGTAAATAAACTTTGTATCCAGAATCAGCTAAATCCATAGATGCTTGAATACCACCGATTCCACCTCCAATGACTAAAACAGCGCCAACTTTTTCCATATTTAATCCCCTTCTTGAATTGATATAAATGTTGGAATTATATCATTAATTGTATCAAAATCAACTAATCCTCTTGATTTGAGGTATACTATATGTTCTAATACTTTATTTGGTTTAACACTAATTTCTTTTGATATTTCCGGAACAGATTTACCTTTATTCTTTATTTTTACTAATATTTTATTGCGGAGATATTCATCATTAATTGCCTGCTCTAAAAGCTTATTATAATCCTCTTCGGGGACTTCTTCCTCATATACATTGCCTTCTGTAGTTATTGATCTTTTTCTTGCTATTAAAGCCTTTAATCTTATATCTGATAAAGCAAATTTTATTGCATTAAGCTCATCTGTTATTTCAGCTTTTTGGTTCTTATTTTTTGTAGGGGAAGGCCCTAAATCACGTAATTTTTCAGTGAATTCATTAACTATTTCAGCAAATCTATTACCTTCTGAAGCAGACACCCAATCTAAACGTAATCGTTCAGAGTATCCACTAAATCTTAATAATTTATCTAAAACTTCCATTTTTATAACAGCTTCGTAATTTCCGCTAATATAATGACAATCTCCAAGATGGCAACCTAAAACAAGTACGCCATCAACGCCTTTCAAGAAAGCCTCAAGGATAAAAACAGGATTAACCCTTCCGCTACACATAACCCTAATTACTCTTAGATTAGGGGCATATTGGATTCTACTTACCCCAGCAAGATCTGCACCCGCATAAGAACACCAATTACATAAAAAACCTAGCAGTTGAGGTTCATAAGTCAATTAGAATTCACCTCCACATGAGGCTATTTCTGATAGAATTTGTTTATCTGTGAAATGATGAATTTTAATTGCTCCAGTAGGGCAACTTGCTCCACAAACTCCGCAAGATTTACAAAGAACTTGATTCACTTCGATTTCTCCTACTTCATTTTTATAAATAGCTGAAAAAGGGCACATTTTAATACAGATTTTACATTTTATGCAAATCTCTGCATCAACCTCTGCAATAGAGCCCTCTACGTCTAAAACATCTTTTGATAAGATTAGGCTTGCTCTTGATGCTGCAGCATATGCTTGAGATATACTTTCGCGAACATCAACAGGCCAGTGTGCAGAACCACATATGAATATTCCATCGGTTGCAAAATCTGAAGGTCTTAATTTAACATGAGCTTCTAAAAAAAATTTGTTATCCTGCTGAGGAATTTTTAATAATTTAGCAAGCGTGGTCGAGTCTTCATGAGCTATAAGAGGAGTTGATAATGCAATAAGATCATAGGGGATATTAATTTCTTGGTTTCTCAATTCATTATATACTTCAACAGTACTATCTTTAACTACTGGAGGCTTATCGGGAGAATATTTTATAAATAAAATTCCGTTCTCTCTTGCTTTTCGGTAGTAAGCCTCATCTGTTGTTCCACGTACTTGAATATCTCTATAAAGTATTATAATATTTGAATTTGGATTTAGTTCCTTTAAAATCATAGCGTTTTTTAATGCGGTCATACAACAAATATTAGAGCAATACGGTCTTTCTTTGTTTCGTGCTCCAACACATTGAATCATTACAATATTTTGGGCAACTAATTTATTCTTTTTTAGTAACTGTTCTAAATCCAATTGAGTGATTATTGATTTACCATTATAACAAAATAAATCTTTTGGAATGAATTCTTTTGCACCAGTAGCGACTATGATAGCTCCCGCTTTTATTTTAGAAATATTTTCTTTTACTTTTATTGATATTTCAAAATTTCCTACAAATCCCTCTACTTTAATTGGAACAGTTGATGTAATTACTTTTATGTTATTATTTTTTTCTATTTTATTGATTATTTCTAATAATTTTGAGGCATCCACTTCGGCAGGAAACAATTTATTCAATAACCTTAAGGTTCCACCCAATTGAGAGTCCTTTTCAATAATAGTCGTATTAAATCCTTGTTTTGCTAAATTTAGAGCGGTAGTCATACCAGCAATACCGCCACCAATAATAGCAGCAGAAGGAGTAATATCTACCTTTATGTTTTCCAATGGTTCCAATAAAGTTGCTTTACTTATACCCATATGGATTAAATCCTTTGCTTTTTCAGTTCCTTTTTCAGGTTCTTTCATATGAACCCATGAGTCTTGATCTCGAATATTTACCATTTCAAATAAATAAGGATTTAAACCTGCCTCTTGGCATGTCCTTCTGAATAAAGTTTCATGAGTTCGAGGAGTACAAGAAGCAACAACAACCCGATTCAAATTAAATTCTTTTATTTTATCTCTAATTTCTGATAATCCTACTTCGGAACATGTATAAATATTGTCTGCGGCATAAGCTACATTAGGTAATGTCCTTGCATATTCTGTAATGCTAGCAATATCTAATACACCTCCTATATTTGTTCCACAATGACATATAAATACTCCAATTTTTATATCCTCCATCATTTTACCTCTCAATTATAATTTCAACTGCTCTTGCTGCAGCACCACTTGCGTCTAGAACTGATGTTGGGATATCCATAGGTTCCCTACATGCCCCGCATAAGAAAATACCTTTTTTTGAAGATAATTGAGGATGATAAGTTTCTCCCTTAAAGAAATTGTAATGATCAAGCTCAACTCCTAAAACTTTTGCTAATTCTCCCGCATCTCTCTTAGGAACCATAGAGGTTGCTAATATAACCATATCAAAAGTTTCTTGTTTGATTTTAAACGTATTTATATCTTCATAAATGACAATTGGATTTTTCTCCTTATCTTCAATAATTTTAGCAACTTTAGCCTTAATATAATCAACATTATATTCCTTATTTCCTCTTTTAATGTATTTTTGAAAATCTTTTCCTGGTGCTCTAATATCTATATAAAAAATAGTGGAATTAATCTCGTTATCATGTTCATAAGCTACAATTGCTTCTTTTGTAGTATACATACAACAACATGAAGAACAATAAGGATTATTTTTAATGTCTCGAGAGCCTACACAGTTAATAAATGCTAATTTTTTAGGTTCTTTCTTATCTGATGGCCTAACTAAATGTCCACCTAAAGGCCCTGAGGCGCACATTAGTCTTTCGAATTCTAATCCCATTACAACATTATTAATCCTGCCATAACCTAAACGAGGTATTAAAGAAACATCAAAGACATCATATCCAGTGGCAATTATTATTGATCCTACA
>JAHLWJ010000239.1 GCA_019057975.1 Promethearchaeota archaeon
AGTAGAAATCCTTGAAAAAGTATATAACCTAATTGAAGAATACTTAAAGTAAAGTTTGAATCTAATAAAATCTTAAATTTTTATCATCAATATCTTTTATTACTTCGTTGAAGGCAATACATATTTTCTTAAATTTGAAACCAAGTTTTTTGTTCTAGGGTCTTCCTGTGTACCTAAATATTTCACATCTAGAATTCTCCACTCTAATCTAGTCAAAGAACTTGCATTATGCGCATGTTCAAGACATAATGGATACCCTTGTGGGGAAAAGGGTATGAGCTTTTTTATAATAGAAATAGCTCCATTTAAGTTAATATCTTTTGGAACATCAAATCTTAAGGCAGGCATTTTTCTCTTAATTAACCTAACAAGATGGGAATTACTTTCTGAATGAGCCTGAGATATCTCTACTATGAAAGGGTTCCCATCTAAAGGGGTTTCAAAAGAAATGGCAGAAATAATAGGTAAAATTAAAACACCTGTAGCTTTTTCACGTAGTCGACAAGTTTTCGAAAATGTATAATAATTTAAATCGTAATACTTAAGAAATTTAAGGAAAAATTTTATAAAAACAGGAGGGGGGAATATATGGGCACGAAAAGCAGCTATTCCGTCTCCTAAAAAGATTATTTTCCGATTAGGAAAGTCTGATTTAATTTTTTTCATTCTTAAGACAGTACATATTAACTCATCAGCTGTTCTGATACGATCAGCTACATGCCCTACAGTGGGCATGTTTCTATCCCATTCATCATTTATGTCATAGGGGAATATTTTTTCATACCAATCTTTAATTTTAATAACGCTACTCAGCAAAGGAGTTCCTTGAAATTCATGTTCTAAATTAATCACAAAATTATTTATTGCTTTTTTATAAGCCCTTACTTTCTGATAACTATCCTCCAAATATCCCATCATTGGTTCATACATATAATCTCGAAACTTGTACTTACCATCTTCAAACCAGACTTGACTCTCTCCAAATTTAAAGCATGATATCCTAGCATAAGTTCCAATCTTTGATTGTTGACTTTCATCAAAACCAACTAAGAGACCTCCATTTTTAAAGAAGCTATCATCACAATTAACAATTTTTATGATTTTCATCTTTTTAATAATAAGTTCTGTCTTTTCTTTTGATAATTCTGATTCAAATTTCTCTTTTAGTTCCTTTGCTTCTTTAGTCCACTTAATATATTTCTGCTTCAAATCCTCAATTTGATTAGGTATTTCGGCTTCTTTCAATGATTGTTCTAATTCAATCAATTCAAATTTTTTTAGTCCCATTTAAATAACACCTATTTTGTTATATGAGGGAGGTTTTCGTACCTTTCGGTTTAATTAATTTATATTTATTTTTATTCTTTTCAAAATAGTCCTTATATCGTGGAATATTTATTTTCTGGAATCTAGTTAACCAATTACCGTTTATGATTGATATCCCTAGTGTTCCTTCGAGAGATCTTAAGTCACTTATTTGAATCGTGCTTGTCGCATTATCAATAAGCCCTCGCCTTTCTTTATCACTTCCAACAGGTAGATTAATATAAGTATTTATATTGGAAACGATAGCATTATCTAATGTTGAGATCTGCTGACTAATAATTGCTAATGAGATATGGAACTTTCTCCCTTGTCGTGCTATATCTTTAAAGATATTAGAACCTTTCATTAATTCCGGATTAAGAATAGATGGTGCTTCTTCAATAGTAAATACAATTATAGGCATTTCACTTGGATCCTTTACTTTTTTCCCCTTTTTTATATATTTATTGAGATTATTACAATAATTGTCTATAAAAGGACCCGGCAAACGATTACGTAATTGATTTTGAAAATCAGTAATAGTTTCTGACGCCTTAAGAGCTTTTCTAATATTAAAAATAGTTCTTGCAACAACTGTATTAAAGAGAAACATTTCGAAGTCACTTAATAGTGAACAGTTAAAATCTAAAATCTTGCCATTTTCTAAGGCATCAATAATTTCCGGCAATGTTGATGTAGCTTGCGCTTGAGGCTGGAAAATATTTGATCTCTGTAATGGACGTAGCCTTCTCCGTACTGCGCTTATAGAAGCATCATGATGACCAGTAGATATTAAAGTATGTTGTAGTATATTATCAATCCAGGAATCATGAGCAACAAAATATTCTGCCTCCATCACTTCTGATTGTTGGCTTGTGAAATCTTGAACATTAAGTAAATCAAGGGAAACTATTTCTTCATAATTAATAACACATTCTAGAGATACTGGATTTAAAATATTTTGAATCCTTGAATTTCTTGGATAAAGATAAAAAAAAGATCCAAATATATCATTTCTTATAACAGGATCTAATAAATTAGCTAAGTGGTATAATCCTTTACCTTCTGGACCAAGGGCATACTCATCATGGGGGTCAATCGCTAAAGTTGAAACTAAAGGTGTGTTTGTTAATCGTTTGGTTATCACTTCAAGATTATGATCTACAATCCCATGTTGCATGACTTGCATTAAATTGGATTTTCCGGCACCTGTAGTTCCAATAATACCTATATGAGTAGGGAGCGATTTAATAGGGATATAAACATTAGTCTTATCATATAATAACATACCTATGAAAACGCCATTTTCTTGTGGAAATATATTTTCTAACAGACTAGGAATTATGCTCTGATCATCAGAGATTTCTGTGGAGTGAGGCGTTAAAATCCCCGATTGCATTAATCTTTCAATTTTGATGAGCACATTCCTTTTAAAGATATAATTATCCGTATTAGGATTTTGCTTTTTTTTTTCAATCTTCTCTTGACCATGATCTATAAGAAGTATAGGAGACGCTGAAACGACATATTTTAATCCAATTTCAAGTAATTTAGTCAAATACTCATTTATTTCAATATTGGCAGTTTGTCTTCTCAGACTGATATATTCCTCTATAGTTATTATTTTCTGGTTCATGCATAAAATCGTAAAAAGTTTTTCCTTACCTTTTTCCTTACTTTTCACGCATTTTAAAATTATATGGCTATGAACAGGGAAATATTTTTCAGTATTTATTTCAAAAATTTTTTCTAATGCGTTTATATTTATTATCATTTTTTGATACCTCTTCTATTTATAAATTTTATAATAAATTTTTCTCTTTATGTATAAAAACTGCTGAGCTTAAACCGTTTTCAAAATTTTTAGATATTTTTATTATATGGGGTGTTATATTTTGAGAGATACTAGTATGTGTAATCAAAAAAAGTTGATTGAATTCTTTTTGTGTCTCGAGAGTTATTAAAACTTGTTTTCTACGACTTTTATCCAATGCAGCTAAAGGTTCATCTAATATCATGAAAGATATTTTTGGATTTCTTTTTGGAGAATTTTTGGTTGGTCTTATCTTAGTCATCAAATTTGAAATACCAATTCGCAAAGCAAATCCAAGAGCAACCTTGTCTCCACCACTTAGAAATTTAATTTCCTTCATATTTTTATTGTATTCATCAAAAACTTGAATTTCAATACCCGTCCCATCATTTACACTTAATAGGTTTAAATTTGTATATTGACCCCCCGTAAAATTGTTTAAAAATTTATTGGTTGTATATTGAATATTAGTAATTAAACGTTTTTCAACCATATATTCTGTTATAAAACCTTTTATGAGTTCTTTACTTTTATCGACATGAATATTTCTTTTTTCCAAATCGTCTCTCTCTTTAGACAGTTTTAGCATTTTATCTTTTTTTTCTTTTAATTCCTTGATATCTTCCTCTAAATTTGAATTCTCATTTTCTATACGCTCGTTTACTTTTTTAAAATGGCGAAGATCACCTTCCGATTTATTAATTTTGTCTCTTAATTCATCAATAGTCTTAATTGAAAATTTTTCTAATAAATCGTTTTCATTGGATACACTATATTTTTTCATTAGTTTAAAGTAAGTATCTTGATTATTTTTAACCTTATCCTCAATATCTTTCTTCTTTAATAATACATTTTGAAAATCATTAAATAATGCTATTTTTTTTTTTCTTTCCTCTAATCTTTGTCTTAGATTCTCATTTTTTTTATCCAAATCAAGAGATTTCGGCTTTAGATTATTTATTTCATAATTTATTGTGCTTATCTCTTGATCATAAAAATTTAAAATGTCTTGGGCTTCTTGAAGGCTTATCTCCCTCGTACATGTAGGACATTTAGTAATTTTTTGATCTCCATTAAAATGAATGTTTTTATTCAATTTTTCTTTACTACTCTTAATTTGAGAAATAATACCCTTCTTCATATTTATTGCAGAATTTACTTCTTTTAAACGCTCATTTGTAGAATTAATTTCTTTCTCAATTTTAATACACTCCTCTTGATTGCTTGATATTATTTCTCTTGATTGATTAATATTAATATTTGATTTAATGCCTAAAATACTAGTTTTTTCATCAATATTGCCTTGGATGATTTCAATATTTCCATTTAATTTTTCTCTTACCTGTTTTAAAGAATTTAATTTAGTTAGAAAGGTTTTATTGGGGAAATAGTTTAATTGCTTCTCAAGCTTTCTTATTTCTCGGCTATTTTTTTTCAGCTCATTTTTGTAATTTATTAACTTGGTTTCATTTTTAATAATATTATCTTCAATATCAGAGGGAGCAACATAGACTCTATTGATTTCTTTTATTCGAATATTGTTATCTGTTCTTAATTTTCTAAGGAAAGCTTCTGCTTGCTTAATAATATCTAAACGAAATAGTTTAATAATTAAATTCCTTAATTCTGCAGGAGTAGCAGTTGCTAATGTTTCTATTTCACCTTGTTTAACAAATACCGTTTCTAATGCCTGCCCGCGCTCAATTTCAAGTAATTCGACAATTTTTATGGAGTCATCCGGCTTCCAAACGCCATCTATCTGAATAAATATCTTTAATTTTTGCGTTCCCGATTTGTCATTTTTTGTTAATATTCTATGAAGTAAGTAATCAACTCCATCTAACTCAAAGATTATTTTTATTTCGGATTTATCCTTATGAAACTGAATTAAATCATTAATTGAAAGAGTTAAACTTTTAGGTCCAAAAATACCGAATAATATTCCCTCTACTAAGCTAGTTTTTCCAAAACTGTTTGATCTTTCTGGAGTAGAACCCTGAATTAAAAATAACCCATTAGGGAGTTCCTCGTCTTCTTTTTGAGGAAGTATTAATTCCGGAAAACACTTAAAATTTTTAAATTCAATACGATTTATCTTCATTTAATTATACCCTTCATATTTCTTTAATGCATTTTCAATTGTATTAACTGCTATTTCCGCGAGTAAATTCATGTCAAAACCCTCGGTTGTTTTCATTTTTCCTTTAATATATTGCAGGAATTCTTCTTTGGGATTATTTAAGATATATTCTTTTATAATCTCGGGTTTTAACTCATCTCCTATATCTTTAGTAAGCAAGGTCCAATTTAATACCAATTGCAAGATATTATAGCGCCCTTCGTTGAGAATTCGAGATTTAAAATAGTTTATCTCGTCAAGCAAGCCCCAAAAGCTTTGAAGCGGAATATTCCCTATGAATTTTATTTTTAACCTAGCTGCCGAATTACCATTCCATATTTCTGTCTTATACGGATTTACAGCTTCTTTTAACATTTCAATTATTGATTGTGAAGTCATAGATGGCGTAATTTCAATTTCAATTATTTCAAAATCTCTTAAACTCTCAAAATAGTGTTCTTTAACAAATAAATTTTGATTTTTCTGAATCCTGACTTTTAAATATCCATGCGTGAAACCAATCTCATTAAAATTAAGCGGAACAAAGGATCCAGAATAATACATATTCTGTTTTAATTTTTTTTGATTATGTTCATGACCTAAAGCAATGTAAGAATAATTAAATGTTTTTATCTTTTCATGAAGTGTTTCATCTATATCTGCAGCATGGGCAACAGCAATTTCAACCATGTCTTCCTTAGGCCTTTGATTTTCAATCCAAGTATTGTAAGCAATCTGAATTTCTTTTGTCAGTTTATATTCAAAATAAGGAAAAAGATAAAAACGAGTATTTTTCTTGGGGAACTCACATTTTAAAGGCTTATTATCATCTATAGCCTTTTTCAAATCCCAAACTGAAAAATAATAAAGTTCGGGAAATATTGGAGTAATACTGTCCATGGGAGAATATCGATAACCTTGGTAAATTCCATGATTTCCATCGATTAAAATAAACGGAATCTTATTTTCAGTGTTTTTAAAGAAATATCTCAATCCCTTAACAACACTTTCTCTCGCAGGTTCAGGAGAAGGATATGCACGTCCAAAATGAGGTAAATGAAAAAGATCTCCCGAGTGAACAATAAAGTCTATGTCATCTTGGTTCTCGATACAATATTTTAAAAACCCATTCCATCGTTGATAAAACTCATTTTCATACCATTTGATCTCTCCAAACTTGAACCAACCTTTCTTATAATCGTATCTTAATCTAAAACCAAGGTGAGTGTCAGAAATGTGAATTAGATTTACCATTTTCTATTTTACTATCCTTTTTTTTATTTTAAATAAGGTTATTATTTAAGTTTTTGAAGAAAAAATTAAAAAATTCGATTTCTTAAAGATTCTAATAGTCATTTTATTTTCTTAATATAACATTTCAAATATTAATTTTTAAAATTATTAAACTTAACAAAATTAACAATTTTTACACATCTAATTAAATTTCTGCTATAGTTCTATTGAATTCTTTATATTTAAATAAAAATAGTGTGCTAAAATGTTAAAGTTTTATTGAATTCTTTTTTATTAATAATTTATATTAGGGAATATCGTTAAAATCCTAATTTTTTAAATGATTTAACATAAACATCAAGGAATAATAAAAAAAGAAAAGTGTAAATTTAATATAAATTTGTTTATAAATCTCGTGCCTTAACGGTTTTTCTTCCATTTGCTTTAGCACG
>JAHLWJ010000240.1 GCA_019057975.1 Promethearchaeota archaeon
ATATTAATCTAAGATAAGTCGTAATCAAGATTAAATTTATCCTTAACCCATTTCTAGTGTACACTCTTCTATTGATTATTTTCTATTTTATTCCCCATTATTGAGACAAGAAAAGATCAGAATTCAAATATCTTTCTATTTTCTCTTTATAAAGTATTAATAAAGATAATTTCTTCTATTAGTATTCCAATTATGATCTATATAATTAGAAATAATTCACTCTTCTTAAAGGAAAAAGAAGATTTGAAGACTTTAATTATAAAGGAAATTTTTCATTATTAAATACTATAAAAATTTTAAATAGTATGATGATTGGCGGTATAATGGGTAATCCAGAAGAAGTAGGGATGGATAAAACTGACTTAAATAAAGTAATAGAGATACTTGAAAATCAAGTAATTGAAGGTTTACACACAGGAGCTCAACTTCACATATCGAGAAAAGGACAGACAGTACTTGATGTTGCTGTTGGGGAAGCCAAACCAGGTATTCAGATGCGTAATGATTCAATTTTAGCATTGTGGTCTAGTGGAAAACCTTGGACTTCCGTAGCAATCGCACAACTATGGGAAAGTGGGAAGCTTAGCATAAATCAAACTATCCAAAGTATTATTCCTGAATTTAAAAATGGGAAAGAAAATTGCACAATTAAACATATTTTAATACACGCTGGTGGATTTCCAATGTTGTTGTATCCAAAGTGGCTTACTGCCAGTTGGGAAGAAATTGTTATAGATGCTTGCAACGAAATTGCGATGTATAAACCGGGAACAAAATGTGGTTATCACCCACGAATAAGTTGGATAATTCTAGGTGAAATTATTCGCAGAATTGATGGACGTCGAATTGATGATTACTTGAAAGAAGAAATATTCCTTCCCTTAGGAATGAATTCTTCTTATTTAGGGATGACAAAAGAAAGAGCAAAAAAACTTGGTGATCGTCTGGCCTTAAAAGATACCCCGGATGAATTTGAAAAAATGCATCTATGGATTAATAATTTTGAAGGAAGGATTTATCCTGGTACTAATGGTTATAGTACCGCGAATGATATGGGAAAATTCTATAGAGCTCTTTGGAATGGTGGTGAATGGGATGGAAAACGAGTTCTTAAAGAAGATACCGTTAAATATTTCACTGCAACACATAGAATGGGTATTGCTGATTTAACATTTAGCACCCCTTCTTTTCAAATTGCACCAGATTGGGGCTTAGGTTTTGCAAAAGGGAAAAGTAGTTCCATAATTAGCTCAAGAGATGCATTTGGTCATGGGGGTAGAAGTTCATGTATAAATTTTTGTGATCCACAGGTAGATCTAGTTGTTAATTTCAATAGTAATACTATGTTACCTCAAGAACAAAATTTAATGCGTAGGAATGCAATAATCTCAAAGATTTATGATGCCTGTCAATATAAGTTTAATTGACTTTAAATTTAATAGATCAGAATCTTCTCATTTTTTTAGGATATACTTGAAAGGGAGTTCTAGGTTCGGTAGAAATCTCTTTTCTTATTTTACTTGATTTTTTGCATTACATAAGTTACACAATCAAATCCTGCAGGATCTTTTTTAACCATCTCTATTTCCATTACATGGCGTTGAATTTCTTCAATTTCATCGAGATTATCATACTTTTTACGTAAATTATTGATTTTTTCCTCCAAGGGGGCATAGTATTCCGACCACCAACATCCTTTTTCCCAAGGTATTTGCTTGATGAGTTTAAAGCCAAACCTAGGGAAATGATTGAATTCTCTCCTTAACCAGCTGGTGGTTTCTCCTGTAACCATAAAACCATTCATTCTTTTTAGTATTCTATTACATTCTGTTAAGGCTTTACTAAGATCAAGCAAGTGGAGAACACCTTCTTCCCATATGATATCAAATGTTTCATCCTTAAATCTTGTGTTATATACTGAACGATTATACACTTTGATCCTGTCTGAAAACCCTTCTTGCTTAATCTTAAGATTTAGTTTATCCAAGGCTCCTTGATCAATATCAATTCCAAATAGCTCACCACCACTTAACCTCGCTAATTCTAAAGTGGGCATTCCCGTGCCGCATCCAATATCGAGGATGCGAGGTTTATCCATCTCTGGGATACTTTCAAAAGCTTTTTTACTATATTTAAGAAAAACTGATCGAAGTCCGTCGGCATCAAGTTCCCTTAAAATCTCTTCAGACATTTCCTTTTAATTCCTCCTTTATTTTTTATTCGGATTAATTTTCTTACCACAATCATAGCATTCCGCATCGTGAACGCAAATTTCCCCTCCACATTGAGGGCATGAATAGAGTTCTTCTTGCTCTTTTAGCCAATTTTCGGTTCCTATCTTTTCAATTCTTTTTAAGTTATTAATCATATTAACATTATATTTTTCTTGATATTGAGAATCAATTTTTTTTAAATTTTGACAAGGAAATTTATTACATTCATAGCAAAACTCAATTTCCTTCTTTCTTAATGCTGAACAATCTCTTCTAATAAAAGCACAGTTTTTATTTCTGATTCTACATCCTTTACATCCTATTTTATAACCTCTCTCTTCAAGCAAATCCTTTTTCCAGAGAAGATATTGTCTACAAGCTCCACAATATATTCCACATGGAGCTACTAAATTATTATCTATCACCTTAACATCATTTAGATCTTTATTTTTGATAATATCTTGAATAACTCCTCTTCTCTAAAAAGGATATGGAATGTTAAGTCTTGTAGCTCATAAATATTCACTTTTTTAAAGACCAATTTCATTGGCTTTGGATCTTTAATTGGAATGTCTATTTTTTAATATTAATTTATTATATAATCATAAAAAAGAAAAAAGAAAAGAAACTATAATTCATGGAATTGAAATTATAATCATTAAAGCAAATAGATAATGGTTGAAGAAGCAGAAAACATACTGACATTGGTGGCTGAAAGAGCTCATTTAGCTGAAAGTGTTGAAGGAGTTCGCTCAATTTTGTTATTTATGTATCGCTTTCCTTCCCTTAAAAATAAAATATTATCGCAGAAAACAGGAATTGCAATTCCTACACTTGCGGCTGTAAGAAATGAGTTAGTAAAAGCTGGAATTATTGAAAAAAGAAACTTCCTTGGCGAAAAGGGTAGAGAATGGGTAAAATCAAAATTAAATCTGAACTTTGATTATGATCCTGTTCCCGATAATTTCGATAGTACTATAAAAGAACTACCAGAAGAATTTGCTTATCTAGATAAAATCAAAGAGTTTCTTAAGAATCGACCAACTCCTGAATATGCCCTTGACCAATCCCATGCTGACTTCTCGACAGTGATAAAAAAGACGCTGTACTTGCTAAAGAAGGGAGATATTGAGGGAAGGCAGATTATCTTTTTGGGAGATGATGACTTTATTTCACTTTCTATTGGATTGACAAAATTAGCAAAAGAAATCACAATTGTTGATATTGACGATAGAATTTTAGATTTTCTCTCGCAATCAGCAGAAAATCTCTCGTTAAAGAATTTTAACGTTCTCTCTCATGATTTAAGAAAACCGTGCCCAAATGAGATAGTTAATAAATACGATATAGTTGTAACAGACCCTCCTTATACTAATGAAGGATTAAGATTATTTTTGAAAAGAGCAAAGCAAGTGTTAAAATCCACAATCAATATCGATGGTAAAGATCATCCGGTAGTAGGAAAGAAGTGTTTTCTTAGTTTTGGAAATAAACCTCCAGAACAGATGCAGAAATTACAATTATCAATATTAGATCATGGATTCATTATTAATGAAATGATACCTGATTTCAATCATTATGAGGGTGCAAGTATAATTGGAAAATTTAGTCATCTTTACTACCTACAATCTGTAATAACTCCACAAAACAAGTTCAATATTAGTTTATCTTCTCTCCCTATATATACCTCTGAAGTAAAAAATATAATTAAATCTCCTTTTCGTCCTGTAGGATATCATTTTGTAGGAGAAATGCATTTTAATAACCAAGAACTCTTGTTGGAAAATGAAAGAATTCAAAAAATATTTATAGATTCTCTTATTAATGCTGATTTAAAAATTCTTGATATTTACAATCATTATTATAAACCTCATGGATATAGTGCTATTGCAGTTTTAGAAACGAGTCATGCCGCAATTCATACATGGCCAGAACATGGGTATCTTAGCATAGATATTTTTATTTGTGATGATTACTCAAAAGGATTGAAAGTAATCGAATTCTTAAATAACGGTTTTAAACCAGAGAAATCTGACTTTTTTTATATAGAGCGTGGTAAAGAATCACAAATTAAATACAAACCAATTCAATTATAGAATAAATTCAATAATATATTTACATATTAAGGAACTTTGATAGTGAAAATACTATCGAATTAAATAATATTTTAAAATTGTAGTGACACTATACAATCGACTATGGAAAAATCTCTAGAACAACGTATAGAGATAATAATTAATGACAATGTGAAAAATATTGAATTAATTAGTTATTTTAAGAGATCTACAAAGAGAACTTCGGTGTTTTTGGGGGATATTAATAGAAAATATGCTGAGATTCGACCTTTAATAGATAGTGGATTAATAATTGATCAGAATGCTGTAAAAACCTATATCTTTTGTCTTGACAAATTTGAGAATTATTTTTACGAAAAATATCAAGAAAAAATAGATTTTCTAAAAGTTGAGATCCGGAGAAGGAAAAGAAAGAAAAATGAACTCATAGAACTAACAGAAAACATAACCCCAGAAGAAGGATGCGATGATTACGAAGAAAAACTACGTATTTGCCTTGAATTTGCTAAACAGTCAATAGGAGAACTCGATGACATGGAGATCGAAAAGGAAGATTATAATAATATAGTTGGAGAATTACAAGAGAAAAAGCAAAATGATCCACTTCATGATTTTCTGTTATATATTCGGAATGATAAAGAAATTATTTTTAATAAAAGAACTGAAGATTTTAATGGAGTCATTCACAAAAAAATATTGGGCTACTTAAATAAATGTACTGAAGGGAAAGGATGGCATATTTTTACCGAACTAAAAAAAAAGAGATTTTTCAAAGAATTTTCACCGGCTAAAAGTTACTATATAACTGAGCTTGGATTAATGGCTGATAAAAAATTAAAAGAGATGGAATGGGAACAGGATGTAGATGTTGAAAAAAATGAAATAGAAAAGGCTCAAGAAGATGAATTTAACAAAATAAAAGATTTAATTGGTTTATAATCAAGAGATAAGATTTAAGACAAAAAAATCCCGATTAATCATAATAATAAGAAGATGTTCTAATCTTACTTTAAGCAATATTTAATCTTCTTTCCAATCTCCTAAAAGTTTTCTAGTGGTAACAATTTGCCCTAAATGATAAGAAGTATGCTGAAGAAACACAAGAAATAACCTAAAATATGTTACGTCCGGCGTATGCTCTGGACCTATTTTGATTCCCTTCATTAAATCAATTTCCTCAAGCTTCGTAGCTGCCATTTCGAGATTTTTATTAAATTTTTTAACAAGCTCTATGAAATTGTCATCTTTACTTAAATATTCATCAGAAGGCCAATTGTCTTCATTACTAATTGTACTCCAATCTATGAATTTCCCATCAATATTCTTTAGTAAAATATCTTGCCAAACAACAGTATGATGCAATAAATCCCAACAAGAATGATATTTATTTGAAGGTTTCTTTCTGGCAGTAGTTGGAGTCAACCCTTCAACTGCTTTCATTGGTGCTAGGTGAGTTAAATCACCAATAAGGCCGTTAGACAGATCCTTTATTAATTGCTTTCTCATTAAATCCCCAATTTTTTTTTTTATTAATTTATTTAATTTTTTTTCTTTTATTTCTCTATCTTATGAAAATAATTTAGGTAAAAATCGCTCTCGTTTTAGCAATAAATCAATAATCTCTCTATATTATTGTCTTTTTTAATAGAAATTGTTAGTTTTTTACTTAATTTGTTCTAATTATAAATAAAATTTATGACTGAAACAAAAAAATCCCAATCCAATTCTATAGGTACATTAAACGAAAAGACTCTCCATGCTGATTTAAAATGGTTACTTAGTGAATCTCATGATCAACTTGAAAAGCGGGTTGAAAATTTTGTAATAGATATTGTCCGAGATAATCTTTTAATTGAGATACAAACAGCAAATTTTACCATTATTAGAAGAAAGCTTGAAAAACTAGTACAAAATCATAGAGTTCGTTTAGTTCATCCCATTATTACGGATAAATGGATAATTAATATAGATACTAAACTGGATAAAACTATTCGAAGAAGATTATCTCCAAAACATTGTTCTTATATAGATATTTTTGAGGAATTGATTAGAATCCCAGATATGATTTCTCATCCAAATTTCGAAATTGAAATAATCTTAGTTCAAATAGAAGAAGTTCGTGAAAATAATGGCAACGGGAGTTGGAGAAGAAAAGGTTGGAGTATTTATGATAAAAAATTAATAAGTGTGTTAGAAAGGAAGGAATTTAGAAATCCGTCTGACTTCTTAAATTTCATTCCTAAAAGTTTAGAACCTCCTTTTACTAATTTTGAATTAGCACATTCACTTAAGAAACCTCTAAGATTAGCTCGAAAAATGAGCTATTGCTTAAGAAAAATGGGAATGCTTAAAGTAATTGGAAAAAGAGGAAGAGCTTATCTTTATGATCTTTAGTTTTCTTTAAAAAAGACCAAACACGAAGTAAAAATAGCATTTAATGTTAATATCAATAAAATTTATATTGAATAAGTTGTAAATCAGAAAACATTTAATATAACGCATATTAAAAAACCATACGAATTATCCATTTTTAAAAATAAATTTTTTAATTTTGGTGTAAAAAAAAATGATCAAAGAAAAATCTTCAATACCAGAAATTTGGTCTCATAAATTAACTAAGAT
>JAHLWJ010000241.1 GCA_019057975.1 Promethearchaeota archaeon
ATTATTTTTCTTTAGAAAAGAGGCTCATAGTTTAAGATATAAAATCATATTCTATATTATTTTGATAATTACTATGTCCTTAATTGGATTAACATTAGTATTAATAAGAATTAGCATTACTAGAGATACTTATCCTAGCGGAACAAAATATTCTACCATTAGGATAAAGGATTTTAAGAAGAAATTAAAGATTTTTATTCAAATAAAATAAAATTTTAAAAAATGAGGCGAAATTACTACAATGTTTAAAGGATTTTTTCAATTACATCAAATTGGTAAGGAATTAGGATTAAATAAGAAAGAAATAAAAAAGACATTATTATTTGGTAATAGTAAATACTCTATATTATATACAACCTTATTGATTGTATCTATTGTTGTATTTGGGATTTTAATGATTATTTTAGGTATACAAGAATATAAAAATACATATCCCTCAGGATCATATTACTCAACAGTAAAGAAAAAGGATTTCAAACGAAGAAGGCGAATTTAATTAAGGATTTTAAGAAGAAGTTAAGATATTTTATTCAAATAAAATAATATTTTGAAAAATGAGGCGAAATTACTACAATGTTTAAAGGATTTTTTCAATTACATCAAATTGGTAAGGAATTAGGATTAAATAAGAAAGAAATAAAAAAGACATTATTATTTGGTAATAGTAAATACTCTATATTATATACAACCTTATTGATTGTATCTATTGTTGTATTTGGGATTTTAATGATTATTTTAGGTATACAAGAATATAAAAATACATATCCCTCAGGATCATATTACTCAACAGTAAAGAAAAAGGATTTCAAACGAAGAAGGCGAATTTAATTAAGGATTTTAAGAAGAAGTTAAGATATTTTATTCAAATAAAATAATATTTTGAAAAAAGAAGTGAAATTCTAACATTGTTTAAAGATTTTTTTCAATTATATCAAATTGGTAAGGAATTAGGCTTAACCAGAAAAGAAATTAATGGATTATTTTTCTTTAGAAAAGAGGCTCATAGTTTAAGATATAAAATCATATTCTATATTATTTTGATAATTACTATGTCCTTAATTGGATTAACATTAGTATTAATAAGAATTAGCATTACTAGAGATACTTATCCTAGCGGAACAAAATATTCTACCATTAGGATAAAGGATTTTAAGAAGAAATTTAGATGTGAATACTCTTAAAAAATGAGAATAAATGTAGGTTGTGGAAAAAAATTCGAACCAGAATATTATAATATAGATTTATATGAAGATTTAATAGCAGATAAGCTAATGTCTGCTGTTAATCTTGAAATCGATGACAATATCTGTGAGGAATTAAAAGCAATTCAAATTATTGAACATTTATCTTTTTTTGAAGCTATTTATGCTTTAAATGAATTTTTTCGTGTCTTGCAGTTGAAGGGCAAATTAATTATTGAAATCCCTGATCTGATGAAAGCTTGCCAATTTTTTTTGAATTCTAATAATGAACAGAAAAAAGTAGTATTAGGATGGATTTACGGGATACCAGATAAAGGATTACAACATAAATTCTGTTTTCCTGCTTACTTATTAACAGAAATATTAGAAAATATCGGATTTATAAATATTAAAACTACAAAATTTTCTAACTCTGAATCGATTCCAATATTGAGATTTGAATGCTATAAACCTGTAAATTGGGATGATGCTGAAATCTTCCAGATCTTGGCAAAAATGCATAAAATACTACAATCTGAAAACTATGTTGATTTTACTAATTCTCTTATGATTAAGGAACAAGAAGATTTATTATCTTTATATTTAGTTAGATTACTTGAATTTCGAAAAAAGAAGAAAAAAGAAATTTTTTTTGAGATGCTTATTGAATCCTTGATAAAATGGCCCCAATCTGTTAAAATATTATTAAGAGTTCTAAAAGATAAAAATTTCATTTCTCAGTTGGAGAACAAACATATTCTTAATGTAACAGATCTCTTAATTCAGTTAAATTTTCCCAATATTTTATGCCATTCATTGAGAAAAGTACCCAATTATCCTGGAACTCAAAGAATTGCATTTTCTTCAATTGAATCTTTCGCTAGGAGTATCGTAAAAAAATTGATTCAAAATAATGAAGAAAAAGATAATGTAATAAATAAATTAAAAATATTATCTGACCAAATTGAATACCCAGAGATTGAATTCTTTTCTTCTAAAATTTTAGAAAAAAAAGCATTAGATTATTTTTATCTTGGAATTAAAGCTTTTTATGGAGAAAATTACAAAATCGCATATAATCGTTTTCTGAGAGCGATAAAACTTTATAGAGATGATTTTTTATATTTTTGGAATCTTGCCAAAATCTTGGTAAAACTAAATCAAAAAACTGACGCAATTAGATATTATAAGAGAACACTTAGGTTAGTAAAGCTAACTAAAATTGATAATAAAAAAATTATCCGAAACGAAATCATTAAAGAACTAAATTGTTTAAAGAAAGATGAAGAAATTACTCAAGAATTCAAACCTGTAATGTCCATCGAAAACCTATTAAGTAAAATTAATTGAATTAACTAAAATATAGAATCTCTTGTTAAGGATTTTTCATTTATTTAATTTTTGAGAAGGAGACACTTAATAGTTTTATTTAATCTCTCTAACCCAAAATGATGATTTAATATTTTGTAAAATTAAATAATTTCTGACTTTTTAAGATAGATGGAGAAAAAAAGTATCCAATCTCACTACCTTTAATCAATTGAAGAAAATACAATTAAACTAATTCTTGAGTTTTGAAAGGTGTTTTTTATTGATTGGGCATACATCTAAGCATGTGGTACAACCAATAGTATATTCTAATAAGAAAGTATTTGAAATCAATTCAATATTCTTTATATAATCCTGATCGTAAGGATGTAATACATTGATCCCATGCTTAACTGTATTTGGTAAACAGGTCATCTTTTTAAAATTACCACTTTTGTCAAATGCTTTATTAGGGCACTTTTCAATACACAAATTACATTCTTTACATACATTATCTTCCATTATCGGATCTGCAATTAGTTTTGCGGTTGTTATTACAGCTGATAATCTCAATAATGTGCCATGGATTGGATGAATTAACAACCCATTTTTTGCGATTTTTCCGAGACCTGCTGCCAATCCTGCATGTTTTAATGAAATAATTCCCCACGGTTGAAAATTCTCTATTGCTAGAGGATTATACGATGGAATGGAAATCGAATAATAGCCAAGAGATTCAACATAATGAGCTAATCTGACTCCTGTAATATCTAAAAATTTATATAAACTATGATAGGCTCTATGAACAAGGTTAGTATGATGATATTTCAATCTAAAAATTGATCTTGGCATTGACTTACCAAAAACAATCACTGAATTAGCATCTTCCAAGATATTTTTTGGCTGATGAGATTCCGGTGCTTCCAGGAAAAGATCATTATTCACATTTGCAATCCCAACTATATCCATGTCGGCTTCTAAAACAAACTTTTTTACTTTATTTGTTAGCTCTTGAATTCGATTCGTTTCTGACATATTAAATCCCCATAATTAAAATTCCTAATTATAACTTATTTCATTGTTAAGAAATAATTATTGAATTATCTATTTTTTGAAAAAAAAAAAATTTTTTGATTTTAATCACGTTGACCAAGAATAGTCACTGAACAAACAGCATAAGCGCCTCCCAAATTGTGAGCTAAGCCAATTTTAGCATCAGGAACTTGTCTTCCTTCAGCTCTTCCTTGAAGTTGTCTAGTAACTTCCTGGACCATTCTGCAACCGGTACTTCCTATTGGATGGCCAAATGACTTAAGTCCACCACTTGGATTCACTGCTGTTTCCCCATCCCAATTAAACGTACCATTTTTTAATTCTTCAGCTGCTTTCCCTCGCTCACAAAATTGCAGATCTTGACAGTTCAATAACTCAGTTATTGTAAAACAATCATGAACTTCTGCTAAGTCAATTTCCTTCCTGGGATTTATAATACCTGCTTCTTTGTATGCCATTTTTGCCGCATCAACAGTAGCTGGAGCTGATATGAAATCAAAATTTGTATCATACCAGGGGTAAGCCGTATGTACAGAAAGTGAATTGGATTTAACAATAATATAATCATCGGCATGAGCATAAGATTCTGCTAATTCGGGTCGAGTTAGAATTAGTGCGGCAGAACCATCACTCATAGCGCAACAATCATATCGTCCTAAAGGATCTGCAATCATAGGAGCATTTAAAGCTTGTTCTAATGTAATTTTCATTTTGAAATGAGCTTTTGGATGATAATAACCATTCTCATGATTCTTTACAGCCACACGTGCTAAATCCTCTTTATTCCAACCATATTCATGAAAACTACGAGTAGCAAGTAAGCAAAACATCGCTGGAGCTGATGGACGCGGTAAGACAGGATGACCCATTACTGTAGTACCAGGAAGACCTCTTCCTCCCTCATCCATTAATTTTTCTACACCACAAGCCATAGCCACGTCATAGGCTCCAGAAGCAACCCCAAAACATGCATTACGAAAAGCATCCATTCCAGAAGCGCAATAATTCTCAACTCTAGTTATTGGTTTACCACCTAACCTTAATGAATCTTCTAAAGTAGTTCCAGAAACACCTGTAAAGAAGTAATAAACTCCAAGCCAAGCTGCATCAACTTCCTCTTTAGTGATACCAGCATCTTTTATAGCTCCTTGAGTTGCTTCAAAAAGTAAATCTTCTTTGCTTTTGTTCCATAATTCACCATATTTTGTAGCATCACATCCAATAACGGCAACTTTATCTTTAATACCATGTGCAACCATGTTTTTAACCTCATTTGTTAAATAATTTTAATAAAAAAAATATTCGATATTTAATTTTTCAATCTCTCTGTCCCAAAATCGTGACTGAGGCAACACTGAAAGCACCCCCAAGATTGTGACATAACCCAATCTTAGCATCAGGAACTTGTCTCCCTTCAGCACGACCTTGCAATTGTCTAGTTATCTCTTGAAGCATTCTACAACCTGTAGATCCAATTGGATGCCCAAATGATTTCAAACCTCCACTTGGATTGATTGCTGTCTCTCCATCCCAATTAAATGTTCCATTCTTTAATTCTTCAGCAGCCATACCACGGTCGCAAAATTGCAGGTCTTGGTCATTAATAAGCTCGGTAATGGTAAAACAATCGTGAACCTCTGCTGCTTCAATCTCTTTTCTAGGATTGCTAATCCCCGCCTCTTTATATGCCATTTTAGCAGCTTTAACCGTTGAGGGGAAACTCGTAAAATCTGCCCCAGGTCCATTAGGTGGAACATACCATGGAAAATTCGTCCTTGCTGATATTTGATTTGATTTTACTATTATATAATCGTCCGCATGTGCGTAACTCTCAGCAAGTTCGGGTCTTGTTAAAATTAATGATGCTGCACCGTCTGACATCGCACAACAGTCGAATCGGCCAAGAGGGTCAGCAATCATAGGAGCTTTCATCGCTTGTTCAACTGTAATTTTACGTCTAAAATGTGCTTTTGGATGATATGAGCCATTATCATGGTTTTTCACTGCTACTCGAGCTAGATCTTCTTTTGTCCATCCAAATTCATGAAAACATCTTGTTGCTGCCATTGAAAACATTGCAGGGGCAGATGGTAATGGTAATACAGGATGCCCAAATATCTTAAATCCAGGTAATCCACTTGAACCTTCATCCATAAGTTTTTCAACGCCACATGCGAGAACTACATCATAAGCACCACTAACAACACCAAAACATGCATTTCGAAAAGCATCCATACCTGAGGCGCAGTAGTTCTCGACTCGAGTTATTGGGATACCATCAAGCCTTAAAATATCTTCAACTGTAGCACCTGACATACCAGTAAAATAATAGTAAATCCCTGCCCAAGCTGCCTCAATCTCCTCTTTTTTGATTCCAGCGTCTTTAAGAGCACCTTGAGTTGCTTCAAAAAGTAAATCTTCCCTTCCCTTATCCCATAATTCTCCATATTTCGTAGCATCACATCCAATAATAGCAACCTTATCTTTAATTCCTTTTACTGCCAACTTTTACACCTCCTTTAAAATCTCCCTCTTATTGGTCGACATTTCCAATAGTAATTCTTGAAGTCCGCACCTTCATGCTCTTTTCTAAAAGTTAATTCAACTTCCATTCCGATTTTTACATTATCTTCTGGATTTTCTATTTCTGTCATATTTAGCAAAATCCGCCCGCCACCATCAAGATCTATTACACAACGTGGAACAGGTGTAGCTAAATATGAACCCCCAACTAGATGATCTAGTGTGTAAGTAAATATTTTACCTTTTAGCGCAAGTTTAACAAGTTCCATTTGATCATCAGCTCTACACACGATACAAGCACGGAATGTAGAAGGATATTGAACAGTCCCACAACTTTTACATCGATTACCGTACATTTTATATACAGTAAGAGTATCGCGCCACATTGTCACAGCTGAGCTTTTTCTTACATACCGGTCTTTTGCAAG
This sequence comes from Promethearchaeota archaeon, assembly GCA_019057975.1. Next base: position 6,494 of record JAHLWJ010000241.1, read on the forward strand.
GAGTTTTTTACTCTCAATATACACATTATAATTTTGTAGAGCTTTCATTGATTTTTGGTGCCCTGCCATGCCCATATGACTTTTGGATAGTTCTCTCAGAGCTCTTCTATCTTGAACATGCATCAATATCGCATCGGCACCATCACCATATCCAGCTAAAATTATTTTTGCTTCTTCTTTTGGGCGCTTCATAGCAGAAATTAGCAACATAAAAGACATTGGAGTTCCCAGGTCACCAACTTGAAAAAATAATCCATTTTGGGCGACACCTTGGTTGAATTTCATTCTCTTGGAGATACGACCATGTGTTCGGGGATTATTATAGTAGTATGCAGCTACATCAATATCTTCAGGATTCAAGTTATTTCTTTTCATAATCTCAGACATTACTCTTGTAATACTTTGAGTATAAA